>NZ_JBITIE010000020.1:0-45237 GCF_044458665.1 Streptomyces sp. NPDC050422 | reverse complement strand
CCCGTTCGGGGCCACAACTCTGGGTGTAGCCCCCACACCTTTGGGTGGGGGCGATTTCCGGGGGGCGGGGGGCGCCCCCCCCCCCCCCCGGCGGGGGGGGCCCCCCCGGGCCGCCGCGCGGACCGGCTACCCGGCCGTGCGCTTGCCGTGCACCGTCGCGTAGCCCGGCGCCGCGTTCTGCCTGCCCGCGACGCCTCCCAGCACGGTGCCCTGGTTGACCAGCTCGACCGAGTCGGGTCCGACGCCCGTCTGCTCGGCGGTGATCGCCAGCGCGACGGTGTTCTCGCCCTGCGCCTTCAGGAAGCCGGATGGGATGACGAACTCCTTCTGCGGACCGACGTTGTTGACGTACTGACCGGTGTTCCAGCCGTTGACGAAGATCTGGACGCGGTACTTGTCCGCCTTCGCGCTGTCGTCGCCGATCCGCAGACCGACCGCCGTGTCCGCACCCTTCGGCAGGTTCAGTCGGGCCGTGGTGCGGTACCACTGCACGCCCGGGCGTGCGCTCTTGAGCGCGCCGGTCTGCTCCCAGGACGTGTCCGGTGCGCCCGGCAGGTGCCAGCCCATGCGCTCCCCGTACAGACCTCCGTTGTTGTAGAGACCGCGTGCGGTGTCCTTGGGCTCCGGTCCGCCGAGGGCGCCCTGGATCCGCCAGTCGGCCTTGCCCGCTCCGGCGATGTCGACGTCGGCCAGGCCGCGACCGCCCTTGGACCGGCCGTCGGAACTCCAGTCCTCGTACTGGCCCATGTTCCGTACGAGGACCGCCAGTACGGCGGGCTTGCCCGGCTCGACGAGCCCCGCCGGGACCGTGTGGGTGGCAGTTCCGTCGCCCTGGGCGCCGAGGTAGCGACCGTTCAGCCAGACGAGGGCGTGGCCGGCGGTGCCGGTCTTCACCGTGACCTCGACCGTGCTTCCGGCGGTGGCCGGCGTGTAGTGGCCGCGGTACCAGGTATCGCCCTCGTGGAACCCGTACTCGTCCGTGTCCAGTACGACGCCGGAGACCGCCCCGGGCCCGTGGCGCGGATTGTCGGCCGTGGTCCGGTCCGCCTTCGTCCAGCCCGAGTCGTCGAACGCTGCCGTGCGTTCGGGATCGGACCCGGCGGTGCGCCAGGAGTCCAGGTCCGGCAGCGACACGTCCGCCGGACCGGGCAGATCGGCGACGAGCGCCCCTGCCGCGTCGCGGCTCGTCGGCAGCGGGCGGTTGTTCCAGGTGAGGGTGTTCACGCCGGTGGGCGCGAAGACCCTCAGCCGCCCGGTCGTCCGGGTGTCACCGGTCAGATCGAGGCGGGCGCCCGTGACACGGGCCGTGCGGGCGAGCTCCGGCCCGAGGACCAGCACCTCGCTGCTCCCGGCGTCGAGCTGCCAGGTGTCCGCGACGGCCCCCCGGTCGGAGATCACGACCGTGAGTGCGGCACGGCCACCGCCCGAGACGCGCACCGTCCGGGTGCCGCCGTGCTCGTAGTTGATCCGCAGGTCCCCCCGCTGCGGGTCCCAGGTGGACTCCACCGGAGCTCCGTCCAGGGTGGTGACCTCCGGCTTCTCCGCGTAGCGCAGTACGGTCTCGCCGTCCGTGCCCTTCGCACCGTCGAGGACGAGCAGAGCGCGTCCCGCGTTCAGCTGGGTGAGCACCTGCGAAGTGGAGTAGACGAGCCGGTGCGGCCCGAAGGCGTAGTCCGCGACGAGGGTCGTGGCATCACGGCCGTCCACGGTGATCGCGGTGTCCGGCTTCTGGGGGACGCGGGGGTATGCCGCGTCCCCGACGGGCTTCGTGGTCGGCGTGGTGTCGATGGCGTCGACGGAGACGAACGTTCCCTGCGAGGCGGCCGTGCCCTTCTCGCCGGTGACGACGATCTTGAGCGTGTGGGAGCCCGCGCCGAGGTCGTCCGCCTCGTACAGCACGCGCTGGAAGGCGGGAGACGCGGCGTAGCTGTCGATCGTCGCCTTCTTGACGCCGTCGACGTAGACGTCGGCGGTGCCGTGATTGGAGGAGTCCGGCCCGATCCAGCGCACGGTCGGACCGTCGAAGGTGGCCTCGACGCTGTCCCCGGCCACGGAGGAGAACGTCTCGTCGTCCTTGTGGTCCCCGCCCGTCCACGACTGGCCGGTGGCGTGCTCCCAGGAACCGGTGAACTTCAGCGTACCGGTGTCCGAGTCGTTCCAGCGGTACGAGGCGGCCTCCGGCGGAGCGGGCGGGTCGGCCAGGTCCAAGGAGAAGGTGACGCGGCTGGTCGTGGTGTCGTTCGAATCGGGGTGGCGCAGCGTGATCAGCCGCGTGCCGTTGCCCGAGACGGAGGTGTCGCCCGCCTTCTCGGTGGACAGGCGCTGCTGGGCCTTGACGGGGCCGCCGCCCGTGACGGTGACCGGCGGGGCGGTGACGGCCTGGGCGGAGGCGATCGGCCTCACGGCGTTCTGCAGGTAGCCGAATTCCTTCTGTACGGCGAGATTCGGGGTGATCGCGCGGTTCTCGGAGATCGCCGCCCCGTAGTCGTAGGAAGTGAATCCGGAGCCGGGGTCGCCGGTCCAGCCCCAGTTGGTACCGCCGTACTCCATGTAGGAGTTGAACAGGGTGGCACCGTTGGCGAGGTTGTTCACGGCGAACTGGCGGGTGAACGCGGCGTCCGTGAACTTCGCGCAGTCGCTCGTCTGGAAGTCGCGGCCCCAGGCGGTGAACGCACCGCCCTGCCCCTCGGCGACGAAGACGGGGGTCTGGGGCGAGTAGCCGCGGACCCGTGACTCGTAGTCGCTCAACTTCCCCCGGCCGCCCGCGCAGTCGAAGCCCAGCGGATAGGTGTCGAAGGCGTAGAGGTCGAGCTTCGAGCCACCCGGACCGCCGGGCACGTTCCAGCCGTGACCGTTGCCGTAGTCGTTGTGGAACAGCGGGACGGTGATGCCCTGTTCGACGACGGCGCTCTGCAACTTCTCGATGTAGTCGATGTGCTTGGCCGAGTTGTCGATCTGTTCGTTCTCGACCTGGTAGGCGAGGACGCTGCCGCCGCCGTCGGTGATCTGGTGCTTGCCGATGATGCCGTTGACGGCCTTCAGCCACTCCAGGTCCGCCGCCAGGTTCTGCGGGTCGGAGGTGCGCTGCTCGCCCTTGTGCGTGCTCATGTACGGCGGCAGGCCGCCCATGCTCACTTCGGCGTTGATGTACGGGCCGGGACGGGCGATGACGTAGAGGCCCTCCTCTTCGGCCATGGTGAGGAGCCGGTCGATGTCACGGACGCCACTGAAGTCGTACGAGCCGGGCTCGCTGGAGTGGAAGCCCCAGAAGAAGTACAGCGACACGGTGTTGAAGCCCGACGCCTTGAGCTTCTGCAGGACGTCGCGCCACTGGTCGGGGCTCGGCAGCCGCCAGTAGTGGAACTCTCCGGACCACACGACCAGCCGCTCGCCGTCGATCCTGAGTGACTTCTCGTCCCGGGTGACCGTGTGGGGGCGGCCGTCGTTGCCGGCGAATCGGTGGGTGACCGCCGCGGCGGCAGGGGTTCCCGCCGCCGGCCTCGCGGTGTGCGCGGAGACCGGGAGCGGTGCGGCGAGGGTCAGCACGAGGCCGGTGGCCAGGCCGCCGACGACGGCACGGCGCCGCCGGATGCCCGGCCGGTGGGGGTGGTTCGTCATGAACGCCCTTTCGCTGGTGCGCTGATGGTGCGGTTCATCCGTCGCACGGGACCGGACGGACCGGCCCTGTGCGACGCGGACCCTTAGCGGGCAGGGGATTCCCGGCTACTGGATGCGGCCGGCGGCCTGCGCGAGGAACGTGTCGAGCACGCCGTCACCGACCTTGGGCCGGACGCTGCCCCACGAGTTGCGCGGCGGGTCCACCCGCACGGCGCGTGCCTGGTCCTGAAGCCCCTGCGAGGCGGCGAGCAGGCGTGCGGCCGTGCCCTTGTCCCCCGCACTCCAGGCGTCGAGCGCGTCCAGCATCGTCACGGCTGCACTGCCCCACAGCGCGGTGGCGTTCAGCCAGGGCGCGGAGTCGGTGACGAATCCGGGCTGGACGGCACCGCCGCGGATGACCTCGGGAGCGTTCCTGATGGCGTTGGCGTACTGGCGCAGTTCAGCGAGTGCGCCGGTCCGGTCGCCGGAGTCCCAGGAGGTCCAGAACGCCGCTGTACGGCGCGCGAGTTCGGGGGCCTGGGGCTGCCAGGGCGTGGCGCCGAAGGTGGGTGCCATGTGCTCGAGGTCGCCGAGGACGAGCAGGGCATCGGTCGCCGCCCGGTCGCCTCCCGCGAGGTAGGACATGGCGCGGTGCCACTCGGCGCGTGCGTCGTAGGCCGTGTCGTTCCAGGCGAAGCCCGCCGCTCCGAAGACGGCGACCTTGCTGGCGTAGGGCTGGTTCATGGGGTTCGCCACGATGCCGGTGAGGTGTGTGGACAGGCCGGCCTGACGCTTGTCGTACGGTGCGAGGAGCAGCCGCCCGCTGGTGTTCCCGTAGTCGTTGACGGGGTAGTTGTCCCAGACGAACACCTTGCGCCCGAACAGCTTCGCCGCCGCTTCGGCCTGCTCGTTGGAGATGCTCGGCGGCACGACGTCGGTGCCGGTCCACATCACCTCGATCGCGGGGTCCAGCGTGGCGCGCAGGGTCTGCTTGTAGGCGGTGTCGGTCAGGTCGCCGTACTCGGTCGGGACCATCTGCAGCGGCTGTGCGCCGGGGTGGGTGGCGATGAAGTCGTGCTGCACCTCGTTGAGCAGGTCGACCTGCGCCTCGGCGGCCGCCTCGCGGCCGGGTTCGCCGAACTTCGCCCGGTCACCCTCGCAGTTCCAGCGGGTGTAGCTGATGTCGTCCAGCGGGATGGAGAAGGCCCGTGTGCCCAGGTCGTACATGGCCTGGAGCTTGTCGTCGAGGTCCTTGCGGTGGGCCGCGTCGGAGTAGCAGATGGACTCGCCCGGGGAGACGGCGAAGGTGAACCGGACGTGGTTGGCGGTGGCCCGCTGCACCAGTTCGCCGAGTTCGGAGAGCTTGTCGGCGGGGTAGGGCTCGCGCCACTTGCCGCGGTGGTAGGGGTCGTCCTTGGGCGCGTAGATGTAGGTGTTGGCCTTCACGTCGCCGTAGAAGTCCATCTGGTCGAGCCGCTCGGTGTGCGTCCACGGCTGCCCGTAGAAGCCCTCGATGGTGCCGCGCAGCGGCATGGAGGGGAAGTCGGTGGCCTGCGCGCCGGCCACCTTCCAGCCGTCGCCGGCACGCGTGAACAGCTGGCGCAGTGTCTGCACGGCGTAGAACTGTCCGGCGGCGTCCGTGCCGCCGAGGGCCGCCGACCTGCCGGACCCGGAGACCCGCAGGGCGTAGCCCTCGGCGTGATCGGGAGCCTTCGTGGTGCCGAGTGCGCGGCCGATGTCCGGGCGGGTGGAGGAACCGAGCCGCACGGTGAGCAGGCCGGCGGCGGCCGGTGGCACGTGACCGGGCGTCACGACGTCGACCCGGCGGGCGCCGTGCGCCTTGAGCTCGGCGACGAGGCGGTCGAGGGCGGCGGAGTCCGTCGCGTCGTCGGCGACGACGAGAACCCGGCCGGTGACGGTGGCGTCGGAGCCGGAGCGGCTGATGGACTGCGGGGCGGGTGAGACCGGTGGGAGGGCGCCGGCGCCGGCGCCGGCCGGACCGGCAGGTCGGGCGGCGCCGGCGGGAGATGCCAGGCACATTACGGCGGTTGCCGTGGCCAGCAGGCAGGCGAGCGTGGTCACATCGCGACGTCGCACAGAGTCTCCAAGTGGTCTAAACCAGCGAAGTGTTCAGGAGAATCCCGCACCGAGGCGAGGCCGTCAAGGACTTTCGTTCGATCCTGTTTGGTCTAGACGTTTAATAATGTTGAATACCGGGCGGTCAGTGGGCAGACCGGCCGACCGGATCCGCCGGCCCGGGGCCGCGGATCCGGTCGACCCGCCGCGCAGGTCAGCGGATGTCGGCCGCTACCTCCGAAGGGACCAGCCGCGTCCCGTCGGCCAGCCGGAAGTCCAGCGTGATCCGGCCCGTGCCGGGCGCCGCGCCCGCGGTGGCGCGCACGGCCACCCGCTGGACCCCGCCCCGCGTTCCGCGCACCCTCAGCGTGCCCTTGGCCGGCTCCACGAGGACACCGTCGGGAGCGGTGGCCGACCAGTGGACGGTGTGGCCGGTGAAGTCGACGTCCTGGGCCTCCACATCGAGGGCCACGGAGTCACCGGCCGGTTCGAGCACCAGGAGGCCCGGGTTGCCGAAGCCCGCCGCCGGGCTCGCGTAGGTGTCGACGACCCCCTGCCGGATCTGCGCGTCGTCGTACGGTGCCTGGCCCTGCGGGCCGTTCCACCGCCACCAGGCCTGCATGTTGGTCAGGCAGACGCCGGTGAACCGGTTGCGGTGCACGAGCGTCCGGTACTCCCGGCGGGCGGTGTCGAGTTCGGCGCTGCCCGCCGGCGCCAGTCCGACCCTCATGTCGGCCAGGGCGATGTCGAGGTTGCGGATCAGCCGGTCGAGCAGTGTACGGGGCGCCGCCCCGGTCACCTGCCCGGTGGCTTCCTGGAGGGCCGCGCGGGCCTGGGTGTAGTTCGTGGTGAGTACGGCGGGACCGTGGGTGTCCGGGTCGAAGCGCGTCAGGTCGTAGTAACGCCCCATCGCGGCCGCCGCCCCGGCGCCGAAGCGGGCCTGGAGGTACCCGTCGAGGAACGCGCCGGCGTCCAGGGTGCTGTCCCAGGCCAGCGCGGCGAACAGGTTCTGGACCTGTTCGTACGTGATCCAGTCGCCCGGCTCGCTGTACATCCCGTAGCCGTTGATGCCGAGCCCCGACTCGAAGCCGACGTCACCCGCGATGGTGGCGAGCGGGTGCACCGGCAGGCTGCGCCAGCGATAGCGCCGGTAGTACTCGTACATCGCGAGCGGGCCCCGGTGGGTGGTGCGCCAGGCGCGCAAGTTGTTCGCGAAGGAGACGTTCGCGCCGATCGCGGGGTCGCCGAGGTGGCCGTCGTAGTTCCGGGAGTACGGGGCGAAGTCCACGATGACCTCGGGGTCGCTCGCGTACTCCGGATCGGGCGGCCGCACGGTGGAGGCGTACGCGATCCGTTCGACCCGGACCCCGGGCAGCTCCTCGCGCAGCACCCGGACCAGTTCGTTGACGACCACCGACTCCGCGTTGGCGGGGCTGCCGTAGCGGTCGAGGATCGGCTTCTGGAAGGCGCCGACGTCCGGCGGCCAGCAGTCGAAGACCGTGATCTCCGGACGCTCCCGGAGGAAGGCGAGGACCTTGGCCACGTACGCGTCCAGGGCCTCGGGGTTGTAGATGTCGAAGAGCGGCCCGCCGGACGCGTAGAACTGCGGGTAGTCGGCCTTCGGCAGGAAGCTGTCGTATCCGTGACCGCCGGTCTCGATGCGCAGGGAGCGCTTGCCGGCTTCGCGGACCAGTACCTCCCGCACGCCGTCGTACGTGGTGACGCCGAGGCCCAGGTAGTCGGTCGGGTAGACGAACGTGTTGAGCCGGTTCTTCGCCATCCAGTCGAGCAGCGGCGGCAGGCTCTTCGCGGTGTGACTGAAGCCCTCCTCGGCGTACTGCCGCCGCAACTGCGAGCCCGGCCGGTCGGTGAGGCGCACGGCGGGGAGCGCGAGGGTGCGGCTCTTCGGTACGTACTCGTGGTGACCCTCGTACGCGGGGAAGGCCGGGGCGAAGAAGCGCACGCCGGCCCGTTCCAGGAGGGCGTAGACGGCGTACAGCGGCGCCCGGTCGCCCTGGCCGGTCAGCAGGAGGCAGGTGTCGTCGCCGAGCAGGGTGAAGGAGTCCTCGGGGGCGCCGGCGAGTTCCCGGCCGGCGTCCGCGAGCCGGGCCTCGGGTATGCCGTCCCGTCCGCCGGTCCCCGCGTTCAGGGCCACCAGGCCCGTGACGCCCTCGGGCAGGGCGGCGCCGGGGTCGGGGACGGCGCGCAGCGGGAGGCGGGCGCCGGTGATCCGGTGGAGGTAGTCGCGCAGTTCGGTGGCGGCGAACTCGGCGCTGCCGCCGCCCCACCAGAGCACGGTGGCGCCGGCCCGGCCGCCGGACGCCACCTTGAGCGGGGCGCCCGCCGGCCGTGCCGCGGCTGCCGCGGCGTCCGTGGCGGTGATCCCCGGCAGGAGGGCCGCGCCGGCCAGGCCGGCCGCTCCCACGAGGAATCCGCGCCGTCTCACGGCACTCGATGCGGTGGTGTGGTCGTCGAGCGAGGCGTCGTTCATGAGCGGTCCGCCTTTCCGGCTGCGGCGTAGAGGTCGCCGAGGTAGTAGTCCGAGGCCTTGCCCGGCTCGGGGAGCTTCCCCATCCGGTTGAAGACGCCGGCCAGTTCGTCGAACCAGCCGTCGACCGTGCCGTCCTGGGTGAGCTTGGTGAGCTCGGCCGAGGGCAGGATCTTCACGTACTCGGTGGAGCCCTTGAGCTGACCGGCCGGCAGCTTCAGGAAGTCGGCTGCCACGGTCTCCGACTCCTCGGGATGCGCCGCGATCCAGTCACCGGCCTCCTTGAGTACCCCGGTCACCTTCTTGACGAGCTCCGGGTTGCCGGAGGCCAGCTTCGGCTGGGTGACGAAGACGTTGGGGAAGGTCAGCTTGGGGTAGTAGTCCTGCGTCTCGCTGATCTCCTTCAGATCGGGCACCTTCTTCTTCATCGTGTCGATGAGCGGGTACCAGGTGGCGGCCGCGTCGACCTGCCCCGAGGAGAACGCCGTGACGACGGTCGAGGCGTCCATGGCGACCTTCGTGACGTCGTCCGGCTTCAGACCGGCCTCGTTCAGCGCGAGGTTGAGGATCATGTCGCCGGAGGTGCCTTCGGCTACGGCGATCTTCTTGCCCTTGAGGTCGGCGGGCTTCTCGATGCCGGATCCGGGCCGGGCGATGACCCGGTCGGCGAGGCCCAGCATGTTGACGGAGACGATGGAGGCGCGGCCGGAAGCGGGCAGCCACAGTGCGCCGGGGCCGAGGTAGCCGAAGTCCAGACTGCCGGTTCCCAGAGCCGTGACCTGGAGCGGCCCGTTGGTGAAGACCCTCAGGTCGGGGGTGAGGCCGGCCTTCTTCCACAGCCCCTGCTTCTGGGCGACGGCCAGCGCGACGGAACCGCTGTAGTCGGCGATGTAACCGAATTTCACCTTCTGCGATCCGCCGGCGGCGTCGTCGGAGGAGTCGTCGCCACAGGCGGTGGCGGTGGTGGAGAGGAGCGCCAGGGCCAGGAGCAGGCCGGCGGTTCGGCGGCGGACGGCAGGGAGCGACTTCATGACACCATTCCTTCGAGCGGGGCAGGCTGGTGGTGGACGGCGTGCCACACCTGGGCGCGCAGTTCGGCGAACTCGGACGACAGCCGCTGTTCCTCGGTACGCGGATAGGGCAGCGTGACCGGGATGACGGTGTGGATGCGGCCGGGGCGGGCCGCCATGACGACGACGCGGTTGGCGAGGAAGACCGCCTCGTCGACGTCGTGGGTGATGAACATGACGGTGCGCCGGTCGCGGCCCCAGGTGTCGAGGAGCGACTCCTGCATCCGGACCCGGGTGAGGGAGTCGAGCGCGCCGAAGGGCTCGTCCATGAGCAGGACCTTGGGATCCACGGCGTAGGCGCGGGCGATGGCGCAGCGCTGTTTCATGCCGCCGGACAGGGTCTTGGGCAGGGCGTCGGCGAAGTCGGTGAGGCCGACGAGTTCGATGACCTCGCGGGCGCGGCGCCGGCGCTCCGCCTTTTTGACACCGGCCACCTTGAGTCCGTACTCGACGTTGGCGGCGACGGTCATCCAGGGGAAGAGGGCGTACTGCTGGAAGATGACGCCTCGTTCGGGGGCGGGGCCGTGGACGGGGACGCCGTCCACGGTGACTTCGCCGCCGGTCGCGTCGAGGAGTCCGGCGGCGATGTTCATCAGGGTGCTCTTGCCGCAGCCGGAGGGGCCGACGACGGTGACGAACTCGCCGTCCTCGATGTCCAGGCTCACCCGGTCCAGTGCCAGGAAGTCGCCGTCCTTGACCGCGAAGTCCCGGGTCACGTCATGGAATTGGATAGTGGGCATGGTTACCGCCGTTCCTGCCAGTGGGTGAGCCGGCGCTCGGCGACGAGCAGCAGCCGGTCCATGGCGAGTCCGATCGCACCGATCGCGATGAGCTGGACGAAGATGGTCGGCAGGTCGTAGTAGAGCTGTGCCTGCTGCATCCGGAAGCCCAGTCCGCCCTGGGCCGCGATGAGTTCGGCGGCCACGACGGTCGCCCAGGAGGCGCCGAGCCCGATCCGCATGCCGACCAGGATGAACGGGGTGGAGGCCGGCACCACGACGCCGAGGAAGACCTGCGGGTCACGGGCGCCGAGCACCCGGGCCGCGTTGACGAGGGTGACGTCGACGGAGACGACCCCCTGGAAGGTGGAGACGACGGAGGACAGGAACGACGCGAGGAAGATCACGAAGATCTTGGGGGTCTCGTCGATGCCCATGAGGACGATGGCGAGCGGGATGATCGCGAGCGGCGGCACCATGCGGAAGAACTGCAGCCACGGTTCGATCAGTCTGCGGACGACGGGGTACCAGCCCATGAGGAAGCCGACGGGGATCGCCAGGGCGACTCCGAGGACATAGCCGATGAGGACGCGTTTCAGGCTGGCGCCCGCGTCTTCGAAGAGCGTGCCGTCGGCGATGAGTTCACCCGCCCTGCGGGCCACGGCGACGGGGCCGGGGAAGCCCTCGATGCCGCTGTTCGCGAGGACGACCCAGACGAGCAGTCCCAGCGCGGCGGAGGCGAGGCCGAGCAGGACCGCGGTGAGCCGGCCCGTTCCCCGCGCCTTCTTCCTGACACTCCGCGCGCTCTTCGGGGCCGCGTTCCGCAAGCCTCCCCCGGGAGGTTTCGTCCGGTGTTCCTCAGGAGCTTCGGTCGATGCCTTCATGCCACTTCCTCCGCGACGCCGTCGACGTCAGCGGCCCGGTCGCCGCCGATGTCGGCCATGTAGCTCATCCAGGTGTAGGCCGGGTCGCCGCGACGCAGCAGCTCGCGGTAGAGCCGCACGGTGAGGTCGCGCCGGACCGCCGCGTAGGCGGGGGCCTCGTACACGTTGTGCAGTTCGTGCGGGTCGGTCTCCAGGTCGTACAGCTCGTGCACGCTCTCCGGGTTGTGCACGAGCTTGTGACGCCGGTCGCGGAGCATGCGCTGGGAGTACGGGAAGTGGTGGCCGTGGAACTCGGCGACGATCTCGTCCCGGGTGTCGCCGGAGTCGGCCCCGTGCAGCAGGGGCAGCAGGCTGGTGCCGTCGCACAGCTCGGGCACGGGCGCCCCGGCCAGTTCGAGAATGGTCGGATTGAGGTCGACGAGGGAGGCGAAGTCGTCGCTGACCTGCGCGGGGGCGCCGGGGACGCGGGCGATGCCGGGGATGTTGTAGATGTCCTCGTACATCGCCGGGCCCTTGTCGTTGAGCCGGTGGGCGCCGGTGAACTCGCCGTGGTCGGCGGTGAAGAAGACCGCCGTGTCGTCCCACAGGCCGTGTCCCTTGAGCGCCTCGATCAGCCGGCCGGCCTGGTGGTCGATCATCGTGACGTAGCCCCAGTAGACGGCGATGAGCTTGCGCCAGGCGGCGGCGTCGAAGTCGTCCGCGGACCAGTAGGCGCTGTACTGGCGCTGCACCTCCGGCTTTCCGGCGAAGGTCTCCGCCATCGACGCGGGCAGGGGCACGTCGTCGGGGTCGTACAGGTCGTAGTAGCTGTCGGGGATCAGGTAGGGCAGGTGCGGGCCGTACCAGTGGCAGGACAGCATGAACGGGGTGCCGTTCGCCTTCCAGTCGGCGGCGTAGCGGTCGAGCAGGCCGATCGTGCGGTCGGTGAGGAAGGCCTCGATGGTGGCTTCGGCGGGCTGCTGGAGCCGGCCCGCGATGAGGTGGCCACGGCCGGTGCCGTTGGCGGCGGTCCCGAAGACGGGCTCGCTCACCGCGAAGGGCGGGAAGCCGTTGTCCTCCAGCCACTTCTCGTACGAGGGGTGGTGTACGGGGTTGAGCGCGCCGGGCAGGTGCTCGCCGTCCAGGCCGTAGAACTCGGGGCCGCGCTCGCGGCCGATGTGCCACTTGCCGACGTGGCCCACCGAGTAGCCCTGGTCCTTCAGCTGGCCCCAGAGCATGGGGTCCTCGTCGGAGAGCTCGTCCTTGCTCCCGCCGTTGCGCTCGGGGTTGTTCAGCATGCCGTGGCGGAACGGGTGCAGGCCGGTGGCCAGCGAGGCGCGGGCCGGGGTGCAGATCGCCGTCGGGGTGTAGAAGCGGTCGAAGCGGGTCCCCTCGGCCGCCAGGGCGTCCAGGGCGGGGGTGTCGACGAGTGGGTTGCCGTAACAGCCCAGGGTGTCCACCCGGTGCTGGTCGGTCATCAGGAACAGGACGTTGCGCGGAGCCACTCGGGCCGCCCTTTCGGTGGTCACTCACTGTGCTGCCGGGGAGCCGGCCGGCACGCGTTCCGGCAGTGCCTCGACGCGTGCCGGTGCAGGCAATTGACCGGAACTGTAGGGACGGTGACTTTTTTACGTCAACCCTTGGGAATAAACATTGTGTGAATTCGTCCGGGCCGTTGACAGAAACCCCTTGACCGATCGACCATGCGTCCATGACGGAACGCACCGATGCCCTCCAACGCCTGCGCAGAGCCAACGAAGCCGCCGTGCTCGGCGAACTGCGCCGGTCGGGCGCGCTGAGCCGCGGTGAGCTGAAGGCACGGGTCGGTCTCTCCCGCACCACGCTGTTCGCGATCGTGTCCGATCTGCTGGAACGCAAGGCCGTCATCGAACAGCAGGCACCGGACCCCGAGCAGCCCCGCGGCCGCGGCAGGCCCGCCCTGGAGATCTCGCTCAACTCCCGGGGTGCCGAGCTGATCGGCATCGATCTCCAGCGCCACCACATCCATGTGGTCGTGGCCAACTGCGCCCATGAGATCGTCGGCCGCCACAGCGCCCCCGTCCCCGCGGACAGCGGCGCGGCCGAACGCGCCGCGCAGGCGATCCGTGCCGTCGAGGACCTGGTGCGGCGCGAGAACATCAGCCTCGCCCCCGTCGCGGGCATCGGTCTCGGCCTTCCCGGCTTCGTGCAGAACCCTGCCTCCGGCAACCCGCGCACCATGACGCCGTTCGCCGGCCATGTCGCCGAGGAGCTGGGCCGGCACTTCGACGCCCCCGTGCTCACCGACAACAACTCCCGGCTCGCGGCTCTCGCCGAGGTGACCTGGGGAGCGGCGCGCGGGATCGAGAACGCCGTCTACCTGCGCTGGTCGGAGGGGGTCGGTGGCGGGCTCGTCGTCAACGGCGCGCTGGTGCACGGCGCCCACGGCACCGCAGGGGAGATCGGCCACACCAGCTGCGACCCCGAGGGGAAACCCTGCCACTGCGGTGGCCGGGGCTGTCTGGAGGGGATCATCTCCGTCCCCGCACTGCTCGCCGCCTGCGCCGATCGCGGAGTGAGGGCGGCGGACGCGGCGGAGCTGATCGCACTGGCCGCCGGGGGCCAGCCGGAGACGGCCGCGGTGATCCGGGCCGCGGCCGTCGTCGCCGGGCGGGTGCTCGCGGCGCTCGCCGCCCAGCTCGATCCCGAGTGCATCGTCGTCTACGGGGAACCGGCGTCCCTCGACGCCCTCGTCCTCACACCGATCCGGGAACAGCTGGCCGCGCTCTCCCTGCCGTCGGCCCCCCGCACCATCGAGGTACGCGGCTCCACGCTCGGCGGCGACGCGGCAGCGCTCGGCGGGGTGGCCCTGCTCCTGCGCACCACCGGCCAGGACCTGGCGGAGCTTCTGGACCCGGGAGCATCGCAGTGAACGCCTGCTGCGGGCCGGCCCGCGAGAGCGCCGCGACGGCAGCCACGACCACCCTTTCCGCTCCCCCGGCGGACTTCGCCGTACCCGAGCGCCGCCCCGCCGAGCTGCTGCGCGGCATGGTGGCGGTGCCCGGCGGTCCGTTCCTGATGGGCGGCGAGGACGAGGACGCGTTCCCGGCCGACGGCGAGGGGCCGGTACGGGAGGTGAATCTCGCCCCGTTCCACATCGACGCGGCCTGTGTCACCAACGCCCGCTTCGCGGTGTTCGTCAAGGCCACCGGCTATCGCACCGAGGCCGAACTCATCGGCTGGTCCTATGTGTTCGGCTCCTTCGTCCCGCAGGAGGCCCGGCACGCCGTACTGCCGGGCACGGTACCCGGCGCCCCGTGGTGGCGCGCGGTGACCGGCGCTCACTGGCGCGCCCCCGAGGGCCCGGGCACCTCGGTCGGCGACCGCCGCGACCACCCGGTGGTCCACATGTCGTGGAACGACGCGTCGGCGTACGCCCGCTGGGCGGGCAAGCGGCTGCCGACCGAGGCCGAGTGGGAGAAGGCAGCCCGCGGCGGCCTCGTCCGGGCGCGCTTCCCGTGGGGCGACGAGCTGACCCCGAACGGCAGGCACCGCTGCAACATCTGGCAGGGCGACTTCCCCGTACGCAACACGCGCGAGGACGGCTTCGTGGGCACCGCGCCCGCCAAGGCGTACGCCCCCAACGGGTTCGGCCTGTACAACACTTCGGGCAACGTGTGGGAGTGGTGCGCCGACCGGTTCAGCGCCGACTGGCACGCCGAAGCCCGGCCGGAGACCCGCTCGGACCCGGCCGGGCCGCCGCACGGCGAGAGCCGGGTGCTGCGCGGCGGCTCGTACCTGTGCCACCGCTCGTACTGCAACCGCTACCGGATCGCCGCGCGTACCTCCAACACCCCTGACAGCACGACCGGACACGGCGGCTTCCGCTGTGCTCTCACCGTCAGGCCCCGGTGACCGAGACCTTCGTGAACGGCAGCACCAGCCGGGAGGGGTGCGCGGCGTCGCGGTAGATCTTGTGCGTGACGGGACGACCCACCGGCAGGTGGAAGGCGTCCGGCGGCAGCAGCGCGTTGTGCTCGTCGGCCAGTGGCTCGGCGTTGGAGAGCTCCGCGACCAGCTTGTGGCCCGGCAGGAACGTCGCCCCGAACGGGTAGACGCGCAGCACGTACTCCTCGATCCTCCCCGGCTCGACCGGCACCGCGCGGGTGTGCGGGTGGTGGGGGTCGCCCTCCGTGGTGCGCTCCTCGTCGAGCTCGCGATGCGAGGCCTTGAGGTAGGCGGACGTGATCAGCTGCCGATTGCCGTTCGGGGCCTCGTCCCACAGACGCAGGATGAAGTTCGTGTCGGGCTGGTCGATCTCGACGAAGAGGTGCGCCGCGCCCTGACCGATCATCTCGGTGGGCTCGGTGAACGGGTCGGTGCTCCAGCTGAGGATCTCCACCTTGTCGGTCACCGTCAGCGGAGCCTGGTAGAAACCGTCCGGGGCGGCGTACTCGGCGCCCATGAGCTCGGGCTCGCAGGAGAGTTTGCGGCGCGGGCGCAGGTAGAGCGGCTTGTGCTCCACGTCCTTCGGCGGCCACTGCGTGCCGGTGACGGTCGCGCGCGATCCCTCGACGTGGACGCTGACGGCGGGCTCGTCCATGATGCCGTTGTCGACACCCTTCAGCCAGTACTCGTACCAGCGGAACATCTTGTCGTGCTCCTCGACGAAGGGGCGCGACTGCATCGGCGGGTAGGGGCCGATGTCGAGCTTCTTCGGGCCCTTCAGCGCGTGGTAGAGCTCGATGGTGCCGTCCATCGTCCAGCCGCGGCCCTGGTCGATCTGGAGCCACACCGGGATGTCGATCTGCGGCGCGAGCGTGATCGGGTTGCGCTCCTCGTACCACTCGCCGTCGACGTCGTTCATCACGATGTCGAACCATGCCTCGTGGTTCTTCGGGTAGTTCAGTACGTGGACCAGGTTGGGCCAGGCGGCCACGTCCGGGTCCTGGAGCCGCTCGGCGACGCGCTCCTTGATCTCCTCTGGCGAGAACGTCTCCAGCATCCGGGACTTGACGCCGTCGGTGAAGGCCCAGCCGGAGTCGCCGCCACGGCCCTCACGGGCGGCGCGCGGCATGAACCACATGACGCCGCCGTGGTAGGTCGTCTCGTAGAAGTCGTAGTGGCCGCCGCTGACGAAGATCGCCTTGAGGCTCGGCGGCCGCTCGGCGGCAGCCAGCACCTGCATCGAGCCGAAGTAGGAGATGCCGATCATCCCGACGTTGCCGTCGCACCACGGCTGCGCCGCGACCCACTCGATGAAGTCGTACGCGTCCTGGCCGAGCGAGACGCCGCCGGCGTTGTAGTTGCCGATGTGCTCACCCTCGGAGGCTCCGGAGCCGCGCAGGTCGCCGATGACATGGACGTAGTCCTCCTGGACGACGCGCGCGATGTCACCGGCCTCGATGCAGCCGTCCCACATCGGGCTGGGCCGCCGCTGCGGCGGCGTGGTGAGGGCGAGGACCTGCAGCTCCTTGCCGTACGGGCTGAGCGCCACGAGCGCCGGACGCGGCTTGTCGTCGACGCCGCTGTAGGTGTCGGCGGCGAGCACGACACCGTCGCGCATGGGCACGCGGAGATCCTTGCGGACGGAGATCTTCTGCCCGCCCGCCTGAATCGTCTGGAAGTCGGTCATGAGTGCGAAGCTCCTGTGCTACGAGTTCTGGTGGTGCTGCGTGCGGTAGCCGTGCATCGAGGTGAAGAACGGGGACGGTTCGAGCGCGGGGTCGCCGGTGTAGCCGAGTTCCTCGGCGGCGGGGGCGAACGGGGAGTACGGCGAGTCCGTCTCCCGCAGGCCGGCCTCCAGGCAGCCGCAGGCGGCGGCGCCGACCCGGCCCTCGGCTTCGAGGCTCTGGGTGAGGGCCTCCTGTGCCTGCGCGGCGTCGAGCTCGACGCCGTAGGGGGTGCCGTCGGCGCGGCGGTACGGGTGCCCGAGGTACAGGTGCTCCGGGCGGAGCTCGTCCCGCACGTACTCCAGGCCGGCGCGGTAGGCCGCCGGGTGCGTGTACCCGGGGAAGCCGTTGGCGGCCCCGTGGACCTGCACGGCGTCGCCGACGAACACCGAGCGCTGCCCGTCGAGGGCGTAGGCGACCGATCCGGGGGTGTGGCCCGGGATCGCGTGAACGGAGACGGTGACGTCGCCGCCGAGGGAGAGGGTCTCCCCGCCGTTGACGAGCAGGGAGGGCTCCATCTCGCCGGAGATGACGGCCTGGGTGGCGGCCGCGACCTTCGCCTCGCCCTCGGGGTCGCCCAGGTACCGGCCCCGGCCCGCGAGGTACTCCTCCACGTGGGCCCGCCGCGAGCGGAGCATCGGTGCGTCGGACTCGTGGATCACCACCTGCGCGCGGCGGCCGGTGAGCTCCCACAGGGCGTGCGCCCCGCCGATGTGGTCGATGTGACCGTGGGTCAGCAGGATCCAGCGCACGTCCTCGATGCGCCGGCCGATCGCCTCCAGGGCGGGAGCCATCCCCTCGGCCGGGGAGGAGGCGATCCCCGTGTCGACGATGGCCGGCTCGGGTGCGTCGATGAAGAAGCTGTAGAGGCCGAACCGGCCCCACGGCGAGAACAGGGGATGGACGTTGACTGCGTGCGACATGGTCTTCTCTTTCCGGGCGTACGTGGGGCTGGGCGGCCGGGTCAGTGCCGGTCGAGGAACGCGCGCGTCTCGTCGAACACCCGGTGGTACTCCGGGATCCAGGAGAAGTGCTGGACGAACCCGTGGCCCGCGCCCTCGTACCGGCTCACCGTCGCGTCCACGCCTGCCTCCCGCAGCCGCAGCCCGTAGAGCTCGCCCTCGTCGCGCAGCGGGTCGTGCTCCGCGGTGACGACGAGGGCCGGCGGCAGGCCGGTAAGGTCCGACCGCTTGAGCGGCGAGACGAGCGGGTCCGCGGGGTCGGCGCCACTGTCGAGGTAGAAGGCGTTGAAGGGCTTCAGACCGGCCGTCTCCATGCCGTAGCCCACGGCGTTCTCGCGCAGCGATGCGTAGCGGTCGACATCGAAGTCCAGGTCGAGGGAGGGGTAGTAGAGGATCTGGTGCGTGATCCGGTGGAAGCCGTCGTCGTGGGCCCTGGCCGCGACCGCGGCGACGAAGGTGCCGCCGGAACTGTCGCCTGCGAGGGCGAGGGTCGTGCCGTCCCAGGCGAGGCTCTCACCCTCCTCGGCGGCCCAGCGCACGACCGCGTAGCAGTCGTCGAGGCCGGCGGGGAAGGCCGCCTCGGGCGCCAGGCGGTAGCCGACGGAGATGACCTCGAGTCCGGTCTCCTTCGCCAGCGAACGCGCGACGTGGTCGTGCGTGTCCAGGCTGCCGAGGAAGAACGCCCCGCCGTGGAGGTAGACGAGTACGCCGTAGCTGTCGGCCTCGGCGGGCGTGTAGATCCGAACCGGCACCTCACCCGATGCGGTCCGAGCGGTGATGTCGTCGACCGCGTGGAGCGGCAGGCGCTCGTCGAGGGGCGGGACGTGCACCTCGTCACCGGCGCGCATGGCGACGGGGTCGAGCGGGCCCGGGGCATGGGCCGGCAGGCCGGCGATGAACTTGGCGATCTCGGGATGCAACGTCATGGCGTCAGTCCTTCGCGCCGGCGGACGCGGGCTTCTGCCCGGGGAAGACCTCGTCGATCTCGTCCTCGGTCCAGCCCTGACGCGAGACCGCCTGCAGCTTGTCGGTCACCGGCTTGCGGGTGACCTGGAACAGGGCCAGCGCCTCCTTGACGGAGTCCGCCTCGCGCAGGGCGTCCGCGAGCGCGCCCGCGTCCTCGACGGCCGAGTTCGCCCCCTGGCCCTGGTGGTGCAGCATCGAGTGCGCGGCGTCGCCCATCAGCACGACGGAGTCCGAGTGCCACGTGTCGATCGAGTCGATGTCGTAGACGGCGCGGATGTTCACGGTGTCCATGTCGAGGTCGCGCGTGATGTTCACGAGGCGCTCGTCGAAGCCCTCCACCGTCGCCAGGAGTTCCTCCTTGCTGACCTCCGGCGCCCAGGTACCGTCCGGGCACAGGGCGGTGATGTCGAACGACACCTGGTTGCGGTGGCGCAGCGGCAGCAGATAGATCTTCGTGCCGCGGCCGATGTACATCCGGAGGTTGTCGTCGACGACCAGCCCGTGGGCGTCGTCGGCGGAGATGACGGCGCGGTAGGCGTGCTCGCCGGAGAAGACCGGCTCCTTGTCGCTGAACAGCTCCCGGCGGACGACCGACTTGATGCCGTCGGCGCCGATGACCAGGTCGGCCTCGACGCTCGCACCGTTGGCGAAGGTGAGGACGGCCCCGTCGCCCTTGTCCTGGATGGTCTCCAGCTTGTGGCCGAGGTGCACCATGCCCTCGGGCAGCACGCCGAGGAGGGCGTCGATGAAGTCGCCGCGGTGGATGAGGTGGGTGTGGGTCTGCTCGCCGGCGGGCGGCCACGCCTCCTTCATGATCGGGCCGCCGGTGGGCGTGAGGATCTCGAAGAATTCGCTCGGCGAGGTCACCTTCGCGATCGCGTCGAAGATCCCCCACTCGCGGAACCGGTTCATCGTGGAGGGCCGCAGACCGATGCCTGCGCCGGCCTCCCGGATCTGGTTGGCCTGCTCGTAGACGTTGACGTCCGCGCCGAGCAGGCTCAGGGCCTTGGCCGCCGCGGCACCGCCGTACCCGGCTCCGACGATGGCGATCTTGAGGTTCTTGAGGTCTGAGAGCTGCATGGTGGTTCTCTCTACTTCTGGATGGTGAGGAAGTCGGCCGGGTTGTCCACGAAGATCGTCTTGATCGCGGCCTCGTCGAGACCTGCGTCGCGGAGGTCGGGGATGAGGTCGTCGAAGAGGTAGTTGACGGTGTGGCCCTTCACGCCCGGCCAGCCCAGCGGGGAGCAGTTGGCGTCGGCGGAGGCGAGGACCTGCTTCAGCCGGCCGTCACCGATGAACCGGAGGAAGTGTTCGAGGCGTTCCTTGCGGGGACGGGCCCAGAACGGCGGATCCGGCAGCTCGGTCTCGTAGCCGAAGGTGTCGAAGCCGATACGTCCGCCCTGCTCCGCGATCCAGACGTCACGCGTCTTGTCGGCGTTCACGCCGTCGTCGACGTGCCCGAACAGGACGCGGTCCAGCGGCAGTCCCTCTTCGGCGAAGATCGCGATGGCGTTCTCGGCGTCGATCGCAAGGTGGGTCAGGATCGGCACACCGGTGGCGAGCGAGGCACGGGCCGCGGCGCGGTAGATGCGCTTGTCCAGGTCCGTCATGCGGCCGCCGCGGCTCACGCCGACCTTGATGACACCGGCACGGCTGCCGGTGTCCCCGATGCCGACGGTGATCTCGTGGACGAACTGCCGGGTGAGGTAGTCCACTTCGGCCCGCGCGAAGTGCGGCAGGGCGGTGTCGCCACCGACGAAGCCGGTGCAGGCGACGATGTGGACGCCGGTCTTGGCCGACAGCGACTTGTAGTAGTCGACGTCACGGCCGTTGCAGATCCCGGTCGCGTCGACGAAGGTCCCGCCGCCGCTCTCATGGAACGTGCGCAGCTTCGGTACGGTCTCCTCGTACCGCTGCTCGGGTGTCTTCCACCACTTCGTGTCCAGCTCGGAGCCGGGCATGCCGTAGCCAATGTGCTCATGGATGGCCACGAGGCCCAGCTCCTCGGCCGGGATCGTCCCGAGGACGGTGTTCACTCTCGACACAACACTCACCTTTGAATGAAGAGACTTGATGGTCGTGCGCGTCGGCGCGCTCAGCGCACCGACAGCAGGTCGCGCGGGTTGTCCACGAGAATCCGCTGCGCGTCCTCGTCGCTGAGACCCTGTGTCTTCAGGAGCGGGACGAAAGTGGTCAGGATGTGGCTGTACGGCAGGTCGTTGCCTGCGTGGCCCTTCGCCACCCCGGTCGCACTGCTCGACAGCAGGACCCGGTCGCCGTAGCCGGACCGCACGAGGTCGGCGACCAGTGCGGCGCGCTCGGCGTCGCTGATGTGGTCCTCGTCCTCCGGGCCGACGTGGTCGAGTGCGACGTAGGCGCCGCGGCGGGCGGCCTCCTGAGCTGCGCCGGCGGCGACGGCGTCCTTGCGGTCGAGTCCGGCGACGACGACGCGGTCGGCCGGCAGCTTCTCGTCCAGGGCGACATCGAGGTCGTGGACGGCGTCGCTCCCGTAGCGGACGGAGAGGGCGACGCCGGTGTTCAGGGCGGTCCGCGCCGCGCCACGCAGCAGGCTCTCGTCGGTCGCGGTCATTCCCTCACGGGTCGCGACGGTGGCCACCAGACCGGCGGCGGCGCGCCGCTCCACGCGCGGGACCACCATGCCCTCGGTGACCTCCTTGGTGAAGAGGTCGGCGAACTCCTCGGCCGGCCAGGGCGTCGGCGGGTTGGTCTGCGGCGTGAGGAAGTAGCCGCCGAGCAGTTCCTCCGGGCCCTGTCCCGTCGAGGCGACGATGTGCACGCCGGTCGTGCGGGAGAGGGCTTCGTACAGCCGGACGTCCCGGCCGTGGAACATGCCGGTGCTGTCGACGATCGTGCCGCCGCCGTGGACCCGGAAGTCCGTCAGCTTCGCGGCGAGGGTCTCGAAGACCTCGGCGCGGTCGATGGTGATGTCGAAGGCGTACTCCGCGCCCGGGACCACCGACAGCAGGGCCTCATGGACCGAGACGACGCCCAGATCCTCGGTCGGCACCGGCCCCAGAACGGTGTTCACGGTGTTGGTCTTGACGCTCATGCCTGCCCTCACATGTACGGGTGGGGTGCATTGCACCTTGTGGCTGGAGTCACCGTAGCCATTCGCTTTACATGGCGTCAATGAAACAGACACCTAGAAAAAATATTCATCTACGGGTGCACCGGGAACCGACGGGAGGAGAGCATTCATCCATCGTCTGCATGTGGCTGCATGTTAATCATTCATTTGTTGGATGTGATGCCAGCCACTTCACTGGGCGCATGACCACCCCATGCACTTCCGATATCGACCTCTTCGCGGACGAGGTCGTACTCGACCCCTATCCCGTCTACGCCGAGCTGCGGGAACAGGGATCCGTCGTCCACCTCAGGAAGAACGACGTCCATGTGCTGACGCGGTACGAAGCCATCCGCGGCGCGCTCGCCGACTGGCAGTCGTTCTCCTCGGACTCCATCGGGTTCAACCCGATGGTCAACGAGGCCCTCAGCGGCACCTCGCTCGCGTCCGATCCGCCGATGCACACCCAGCTGCGGGCGACGCTCACCGAGAACCTCTCACCCCGTGCGCTGCGCGGGCTGAAGGGGCGCATCGAGAGCAAGGCCGACGCCCTGGTCGCCGAACTCGTCGAACAGGGCAGCTTCGAGGCCATCGACGCCCTTGCCCGGGTCTTCCCCCTGGAGGTCGTCGCCGACCTGATCGGCTTCACCGGCCAGGCACGTGACAACATGCTGCGCTGGGGACAGGCCGCCATGCAGGTCATCGGTCCGATGAACCCGCGCACGGCGGAGAACTTCCCCATCGCCGGTGAGCTGTACGCCTGGTGCTCCCAGGTCCGGGCCACCGATCTGGCCGAAGGGTCCGTGGGACGCGGCATTTTCGACGCCGAGGCACGCGGCGCCATCGCGCCGGGTTCGGCCGGCGCCATCATCCACCAGTACCTCGGTGCGGGTGTCGACACCACGGTGGCGGCGATCGGCAACATCGTCGCCCTCTTCGGCTCACACCCCGACCAGCTCGACCTGGTCCGTGAAGACCCCTCGCTGGTGCCGGCTGCGTTCAACGAAGCGCTTCGCTTCTGGGCCCCCGTGCACGCCTGGGGCCGCCGCGCCACCGAGGAGGTCGAGATCGACGGGACCGTCATCCCCGCAGGCGCCCAGGTCGCCATCCTGTTCGGCGCCGGCAACCGCGACCCCCGGCACTTCGAGGACCCGGACACCTTCCTGGTCGGGCGCAACCCCGTCGACCACCTCTCGTTCGGCTACGGCCCGCACGGCTGCGCCGGTCAGGGGCTCGCCCGGCTGGAGGCCCACGCGGTGATCGACGCACTGTCCCGGCGCGTGAAACGCCTCGTGACCGGGCCCGAGGCAAGGATTCCCAGCAACATCACCCGGGGCATCGAAGAGCTCCACGTCCTGGAGGTGATTCCCGCATGAGGATCGTTCTCGACCGCCCCCGCTGCGAGGGCCACGGCCTGTGCGAGGAAGCCGCACCGCGGCTCATGCACCTCGACGACGACGGCGAGCTCGTCCTCGACCGCGAGGAGATCGACAGCGCCGACGCCGCCCCGGCGAACGCCGCCGTCCGTGTGTGTCCGGTCGCCGCGCTGAGGATCGCATGAGCGGCGCGACGCGGGACCGCGTCGTGGTCGTCGGCAACGGAATCGCCGGCCTCACCGCGGCCGACACGCTCCGGGAGGCGGGCTTCGAAGGCGAGCTGACGATCGTCGGCGACGAACCGCACCCGGCCTACAGCCGCCCGGCGCTCTCCAAGGCGCTCCTGCTCGACGGCGCGGACATGACGTCGCACGAGCTCCCCCCGGCCGGCCACGGGGCGACGGAACTCCTCGGCGTACGCGCGACCGGGCTCGACCTCGACCGCCGGCTCCTCACGCTCGACGACGGCACCGCCCTGCCGTACGACCGTGTCGTCCTCGCCACCGGCTCCCGGGCACGACGGCTGTCCGCCCAGCCCGGGGAGCTCACCCTGCGGGGACTGGACGACGCCCTGAACCTGCGCAGCCGGCTGGCGGGCCGGCCCTCGGTCGTGGTGGCCGGCGGCGGCCCGCTCGGGATGGAGATCGCTTCCGGGTGCCTGGCCGCCGGCTGCCGGGTCACCCTCGTCTCACAGGGCACGCCCCTGACGCGCCGGCTCGGCCCCTACCTCGCCGGCCTCTTCACCGGGGCCGCACGGGAACAGGGGCTCACCCTCGTGGAGACCGGATCGGCCCGGATCGAAGGGTCCGGGGACAGCTCCCGGGCCGTACTCGACGACGGCACGGTCCTCGAAGCGGACCTTCTCGTGTCGGCCGTCGGCGACATCCCCAACACGGAGTGGCTCGCGGACACGGGACTTGTCGCCGAGGGCGGCGTCATCCCGGTCGACGCGCGCGGGCTCGTCCGCCCCGGCGTCGCGGCCGCCGGCGACCTCGCGGCCGTCCCCACCCCGTACGGTCTGCGCCGCCTGCCGCTGTGGAGCAGCGCGATCGAGCAGGCGAAGACCGCCGCACGGGCACTCGTCCACGGCGAGGACGCGCCCCCGCTCCGGCTCCAGCCGTACTTCTGGACCGAACAGTTCGGGCTGCGCCTCAAGGCTGTGGGCTTCCTGCCGCTGGAGGGCGAACCCGCGTACGTCGACGGCGGTCCGGGTGGCGGGCCCGCGCTGATGCGCTGGTCACACGCCGACGGCACCGGGGCGGCCGTGGCGCTCAACTACCGGATCCCGATCCCCCGGCTGCGTCGCATGACCCGGGCGGACTCGTAAGGTTGGCTCCATGAGCGACGGCGAAGAGGGCACCAGAGGTTCGGGGTTGGACCGGCTGGCATCGGTCAACCTCAACCTGCTGGTGCCCCTCCTCGCACTCCTGGAAGAGGGCTCGGTGACCAGGGCGGCGGAGCGGGTGGGTCTCTCGCAGCCGGCGATGAGTCACGCCCTCACACGCATGCGGCGGCTGCTGGGGGACGACCTCGTCGTCCGGCAGGGGACCGGTGTCACGCTCACCCCGCGCGCTCTGGAGCTGATCGCACCGTTGCGCAGCGCCCTGGAGCAGACGGCACGCATCGTGGACTTCCCGTGCTTCGACCCCGCCACGGACCGGCGCGTGATCACGGTCGCCATGACGAACAGCACGGCCTTCGTCGTCGGGCCCCATCTGACCCGGCTCGTCGCCGAGCGGGCCCCGCACGCCACCTTGCGCGTGCGCACGATCACGGTGCCGACCGAGGCCACCTTCACCGACAAGGGCGTCGATGTGGTGCTGCTCTCCGAGGGCCACTTCGCTCCGTACCCGCGCGAGCGGCTGTACAACGACCGCTGTGTGGTGGTGGCCTCACCGGACACGCCGCCGGAGGCGAGCGCGCTCGAACTGCTGACCACGCAGCGGCACATCGTCGTCGACACCGAACGACGCGTCTTCCCCTACTCGTTGCTGGAGGAGAACGGGATCACCTACCGGGTCGGCCAGCTGATCTCCGACTTCCTGCTGGTGCCCTTCCTCGTCGCCCGGGCCGGCGGTGGGGTCGCGCTCCTGCGCTTCCAGGTGGCCACCGCCATGCGCGCACTCACCGATCTGCGGATCGAGGAGTTCCCCTTCCCGCTCCCGGGGCTGGGGATCGACATCGTCTGGAACCCGCGCCTGAGCGATCAGTACTTCACCGAGTGGCTGCGGGCGCTGCTGTTCGACGCCGCCGCGAGCCTGTGACCGCGGCCTCGCTCAGTGCAGCAGGCGTACCCAGCTGGTGGCGAGCTCGTCGAGCATCTGGTCGCGGGTGAGCTTCCAGTCGGCCTGGTGCCAGTTCTGGGCGACGAAGTCGAGCTGCGCCATCGCCAGCACGCCCCGGAAGTGACGCTGATACGGCTCCAGGCGCCCGGCCGCCGCCAGTCCGTCCTCGATATCGCCGATGGCCTCCTCCATCCATCGCTCGACCAGGTCGGTGAGCTCCGGATCGACCACCGCGGCGTCGCGGCCGACCCGGATGATGGGCCGGATGGCCGGCCAGCTGTCGGCGGTGCGACGGAGCCAGGCGGCGATCGCCTCCGGCGAACCGTCGGCGACGGTGGCCACCAGGCCCTGCGCGGTGGAGCCGTGCTCGGGAGAGCCGACGCGCTGCAGCACCTCGTTGAGCTGCTCGTCGATGAGCGCCTTCATCAGCTCGCTGCGGGAGGAGAAGTACGCGTAGAACGTCGCCCGCGTCGTGCCCGCCGCGGTCGCGATGTCGTCGACCGTGGTGACGGCGTACCCCTTCGTCTTGAACTGCTCGATTCCCGACTCCAGCAGCAGGCGACGGGTCATCTGCTTCTGTGCCTCACGAAGGTTCGCCATGACCGGATCCTAACGCGCTGTGGTGCGTCGATCGCACGGACCGGCTGTACACCACACACACCGCACCGAGTCCTGACGTGCCGTACAGCGACAGACCGGCGTTCACGCGGTTTCCGACGGGTGGCTCATGGGATCAGGCCGACCGCGAGCAGTTCCCTCAGCTCCGCGACCGTGATGCCGTACGTCTCCAGGACGCGCACCCCGTCCGGACCGGGCGCGAAGATGCCGTAGTCGGTGTAGACGCGGCTGACGCAGCCGGTGCCGGTGAGCGGGCAGGTGCAGACGGGGACCAGTTTGGGTGCGCCGTCCCGGGTGAACAGCCTCATCATCACCAGGACCTGCCGTGCGCCGACGGCGAGGTCCATCGCGCCGCCGACGGCCGGGACGGCGTCCGGATCGCCGGTGTGCCAGTTGGCCAGGTCGCCGTGGGCCGACACCTCGAAGGCGCCGAGGACGCACACGTCGAGGTGACCGCCCCGCATCATCGCGAAGGAGTCCGCGTGGTGGAAGTACGCCGCGCCGGGCAGCTCGATGACCGGCACCTTCCCGGCGTTCGTGAGGTCGGGGTCGATCTCGTCGTCCGCCGCGGCCGGGCCCATGCCGAGCATGCCGTTCTCGGTGTGCAGCACGATCCCCGCGTCCGCCGGCAGGTGCTCGGCGATCCTGGTCGGCTGTCCGATGCCGAGGTTCACGTAGGAACCGGGCGCGATGTCGCGGGCGATACGGGCCGCGAGTTCGTCGGTGGTGAGCGGGCCGCGGCCGAGGTGCTCCACAGGAGCCGTTCCGCGAGTGGTGTGGGTGGCCGGCATCAGCGGGCTCCTTGCACGGTGAGGTGTCGGGCCTCGGCCCGTACGAGGCGGTCGACGTAGATGCCGGGCGTGACCACGGCCTCCGGGTCGATCTCCCCGACGGGCACGATCTCGGTGACCTGGGCCACGACCGTCGTGGCCGCGGTGGCCATGACGGGGCCGAAGTTCCGGGCGGTCTTCCGGTAGACGAGATTGCCCATGGTGTCGGCGCGGAGGGCGGAGACCAGGGCCACGTCGCCCTTGATCGGGTACTCCAGGACGTGGGCACGCCCGTCGATCTCCCGGGTCTCCTTGCCCTCGGCGAGGAGGGTGCCGGCGCCGACGGGGCAGTAGAAGGCGCCGATACCCGCGCCTGCGGCCCGCATCCGTTCGGCGAGGGTGCCCTGCGGCACGACCTCCAGCTCGATGCGCCCGGCCCGGTACAGCTCGTCGAACACGTAGGAGTCGCTCTGCCGGGGGAACGAGCAGATCACTTTGCGGACCCGGCCCGCCTTGAGCAGCGCGGCCAGCCCCACATCGCCGTTCCCGGCGTTGTTGGACACCACGGTCAGCTCGCCGGCACCCTGCCGGATCAGGGCGTCGATGAGGTCGAACGGCATACCCGCCAGACCGAATCCGCCCACCAGGACCGTCGAACCGTCCTCGACACCCGCGACGGCCTCGTCGACCGTCGCGGCGATGGTCGTGATCATGACGGAGCCCCCTCGTGAGCGACGCTCTCCGCCCGCTCCCCGCTGCGGGCCGAGGCGAGCGGGACGGGCGTGAACATCTCGGGTTCCTCGTCGGGGGACAGCGCTGTGGGGCCGTACACCCAGTCGGTGAATCCGTAGTCGTGGTCGTCCCGGCCGCGCATGATCGCGTTGCGCTGCAGCCGCTTCTCCCCGTCCAGGTGCCACAGCTCGCCCCAGGCGCGGGCGGTGGTCTGCACCCGGCGGCAGTGCTCGACGCGGACCGCTTCGTAGGAGGCGAGCACGGCGTCCCAGTCCAGGGCCCCCGGAGTCGCGGCGGACTGCCGGGCGATATGCCGGGCGAAGACCCAGCCGTCCTCGATCGCCATGATCGCGCCCTGCGCCATGTACTGGAGCGGCGGGTGGGCGGCGTCGCCGAGCAGCGCGATCCTGCCGTGCACCCACGTCTCGATCGGGTCGCGGTCGAGCATCTGCCACCAGCGGTCGCGCCACATCAGGGGAATGCCCTTGCGCACGGTGTCGCAGGTGGCGGCGAAGGCCGCGTCCAGTTCGTCCGGCGTACCCCAGTCGTCCTGCCCGGCCAGCGCCTTCGGTGACTCGAACACGGCGACCTGGTTGAACATGTCTCCGCCCCGCAGGGCGTACTGCACGAAGTGGCAGCGCGGGCCGACGTACACGGTGACGTCCTTCTCCGCGATGCCGTTGTCACGGACCCGGTCGATCGGGACGGCCGCGCGGTAGGCGACGTAGTCGGAGCTGACCACGTCGTCGCCGACCAGCTTGCGCCGAGCCACCGAGTGCAGGCCGTCGGCGGCGATGACCACCGGCGCCTCCTCGGTCCGACCGTTCTCCAGGTGGACCACAGCTCCGCCGTCGGTGTGCTCGTAGTCGACGACCGCCTGGTCGGTCAGCAGCTCCACACCGGCCCGCCGGCAGGCGCGCAGAAAGATGCCGTGCAGGTCGCTGCGGTGGATCACCATGTACGGGAAGCCGTAGCGCCGCTCCAGATCCCGCAGGTCGAGCCGGGTCAGCTCCGTGGAGTCGAGGGCGTCGCGCATCACCATGTTCTCCGGGAGCACGCCCAGTTCCTTGGCCTCGTCGAGCAGGCCGTACTCGTCGAGGATGCGGGTGCAGTTGGGCGCGATCTGGAGGCCCGCACCGACCTCGCCGAACTCCGGGGCCCGTTCGAGGACACGTATGCGCAGCCCCTGCCGGGCGAGGGCGAAGGCGGAACTGAGGCCGCCGATACCGCCGCCGACGATGATCACGTCAGGGTTCTCGCCGGCGGGTGGGGTCGCAGGGTGGTTCATCGTCTTTTCCTCGAATCGCGTGCGGGCTGCTGAAGTCGTCGATGCGCTGTTGGGCCCCAGCGGTCAGAGCCAGCGGGCCAGGGCCGGTACGGGTCCGCCGTCCGCCGTGGTGAGTGTGTGCGCGCGCCCGGTGAGGTACGCCGTGATCTCGTGGAGGTCGCCGACGATCACGGTCGGCTCGCCCTCCCCGGGGAGCTTCCAGAACGCGCCGGTGCCCGTCGCCTCCAGAACCAGCGCCGGTCCGCCGTCCTTGGCGCGCTTGGCGACGACGTCGTCGCAGAGTGCGGCGAGGAAGCCGGCCGGCAGGTCGGCAAAGGTCGGACCGGTGCCCAGGTCGATCGCATGGACGCACACCTCTCGGGCGCGCATCCAGGGCAGTTCGGTGGCGGGCACGGTGCGGCCCTGGGCGGTCACGACCGGGGCCTGCCACTGCGCGTCACCGAGGGCGGCCGTCGAGCGGGCCAGCTCCTCCGCGGAACGGCGCAGCCAGGCGGTCAGTTCGACGGCCGCCATCCCGGCGCCCCGCTCGATACCGGCGGCGCGCTCCTCGGGCGACGCGTACATCGGCGTGTCTTCGCCGGTGGCGGCCCAGTGGACGAGGTTGCCCAGGGCGTCGGCGTTGGCGGCGACGTGCGCGACCAGGTGCTTGCGGGTCCAGACCGGCAGGGCGCTCGGTGCGTCCAGTCCGGCGTCGGCGAGGTCCGCCGCCTGTACGAACAGTGCGGTGCCGAGCTGCGCCCAGCGGCGCGCGTCCTCGAAGGTACGGGACATCAGGCGGACTTCTCCTTGACGACGCGGTTCTCCAGGCGGCCGAGGCCGTCGATCTCGGCGACGACGCTCTCGCCGCCCACCAGGTAACGGCCCGGCTTGCGGGCGTGCCCGACACCGCCCGGGGTGCCGGTGGCGATGATGTCGCCGGGGTTGAGGCGCGTGATCGTCGAGACGTACTCCACGAGCGCGACCGGGTCGAAGAGCAGGTCGGCGGTGGAGTCGGACTGCATGACCTCGCCGTCCACGGTCAGCCGGACGTCGAGAGCGGGGCGCACGCCGCCCGACAGTTCGTCGGGGGTGACCAGGCAGGGGCCGACGGGGGTGCTGGAGTCCCACATCTTGCCCTGCAGCCATTCACGCGTACGGAACTGCCAGTCCCGGCAGGTGATGTCGTTCAGCACGGTGAACCCGGCGATCGCCTGCTCGGCGTCCTCGCCCCGGACGCGGCGCACGCGCTTGCCGATGACCACCGCGAGTTCCACCTCCCAGTCGAACTGCTCGGTCTCGTCCGGCCGGAGGATGTCGTCGCCCGCGCCGATGAGCGAGTCGGCGAACTTCGCGAACAGGGTGGGGTGCTCGGGCAGGTCCCGGCCCATCTCGGTGATGTGGGTGCGGTAGTTGAGCCCGACGCAGATCACCTTCGAGGGCTGCGGGACGACAGGCGCGTACTCGGCGCCTTCCACGGTGTACGTCCCCGCGTTCTCGGCGGTGGCCGCGGCGGCGTACTCGGCCCAGTCGTCCCGGCCCAGCAGGGTGCCCACGTCGGGGACGCCGAGGTCGATCAGGACGTCGCCGTCGACCCGGACGGCTTTGGTGGTGCCGTCGGTACGGAGGGTGGCGAGCTTCATCGGGTGGTTCCTTCCACATGGGTGCGGTCGAGCCGGAGGGCTTCGAAGATCGGGGAGTCGCTGAAGCGGAACAGGTCCAGGGCGCCGGAGTCGGAGTCGGTGGTGCCGGCCTCGGACCGCACGGACAGGGGCTGCCAGGAGGGGACGACGAAGAGGTCGCCGCGCGTCACGGTCCAGGACTTCTCGCCGACGGTGACGGTGCCGGAGCCGTCGAAGACCTGGTAGACCGATGAGCCGGTCTCACGGACCGGAGCGGTCTCGGCGTCGCGCACGACGCGGTGCATCTCGGCGCGGATGGTCGGCAGCACGTCGGCGCCGGTCGCCGGGTCGGTGAACCGTACGGCGGCGTGGCCGGGCTCGACGGTGCCGGCGAAGCCCTCCGCCTCCAGGGCGAGCTGGTCACCGAGGGCCCGGTCGGTGTGCTCCCAGCGGTATGCGAGCAGGGGAGTGCCCGGATTGGGCCCGGCGGCCGCGACCGGGCGCAGCCCGGGGTGTCCCCACAGGCGCTCGGCGCGCGAGCGGTCGGGAGTGGAGTGCTCGGCCTCGCTGATCTCGTCCCGGCCGAACTCGAAGAACTGGGTCTCGTTCGCGTACTGGAACGGGATGTCGAGTCCGTCGATCCAGGCCATCGGCTCGGTGGTGGCGTTGTGGTGCGCGTGCATGTTCCACCCGGCCTGCGGCAGGAAGTCGCCGCGCCGCATGGCCACGGGGTCACCGCCGACGACCGTCCACACGCCCTCGCCCTCGACGACGAACCGGAACGCGTGCTGGGTGTGGCGGTGCTCGGGGGCGTCCTCCCCCGGCATCAGGTACTGGATGGCGGCCCACAGGGTGGGCGTGGCGAAGGGCCGGCCGCCCAGGGACGGGTTGGCCAGTGCGATGGCACGGCGTTCTCCGCCGCGGCCGACCGGGACGAGCTCTCCGGCCTGTGCCGCGAGCGCCCGCAGCTGTTCCCAGCGCCACACGTGCGGGACGGCACGTGAGCGTGGGTGCGTCGGCATCAGGTCACCGATCTCGGTCCACAGCGGGACGAGGAGTTCCTGTTCGAAGCCCCGGTACAGCTCCTCGAGTGCCGGGGTGACCTTGGGCTGACCGGCCGCGGAAACGGCCTGCAGACGGACGGGGGAGCCCGTGGCGGTGTCTTGAGCGAGGGAGGACTGAGTCACGGCCTCAGCGTGCGTCGGGTTCGCAGACAAGACATGTAGATTCTGGAGAGCAGAATTGCGGCTCGATGCTCGGGCTCCACGCTCGGGCTCCACGCTCGGGCTCGGGCTCGGGCTCGGGCTCGGGCTCGGGCTCGGGCTCGGGCTCGGGCTCGGGCTCGGGCTCGGGCCCCCTGAAGGGTCCCGCCGAGCCGCGGCCGTACCCAGGAGGCCCCCGTGGACAAGCCGCTCAAGACGCCGCCGCCGTATCCCATCGCGAGCGTCGACCACGCCCTGCGGGCTGCGACCATGCTGCAGTTGGAAGGCACGGCGACCGTTTCGCAGATCGCCGAGCGGCTGGGAGTGGCCCGGTCCACCGCTCACCGGCTCCTGGCGATGCTGGTCTACCGGGACTTCGCCGTGCAGGACGAGAACCGGGTCTACCGGGCGGGCCCCGTCCTCGAACTGGCGGCCCACTCGCAGTCGCAGGTGTCCCGGCTCCGGGCCGCCGCCCTCCCCCACCTCCACCGGCTGGTCAGCCTGCTGGACGAGACGGCGAACCTCACCATCCGCACCGGGGACACGGCCAGGTTCATCGCGAGCGTGGAGAGCCGGCAGGCGCTGCGGGTCGGCTCCCGGGAGGGAATGGTGTTCTCCGCCCACCGTACGACCGCGGGGCTGCTCCTCCTGTCCGGACTGGACGACGCCGAACTGGCGGAGATCTACTCCGCCACGCGCTACCGCGACCGCCCCGCGGACCGCCCCGACCTCGCACAACTGCGGAGCGAACTGACGCGCATCGCCCGCAACGGCTTCGCCGTGAACCAGGAACGCTCCGAGCGCGGCCTCGTCGCGGTGGGCGTCCCCGTGCGCGGCGAGGGCGGGACGGCGCAGGCGGGCCTGTCGGTGTCGATGCCCAGCGTGCGCTACCACCCCCACGACCTCCCGTCCCTGGTCGCGACCCTCAACGCCGCGGCACGCGCGGTGGAAACGGACCTGGCCGCGGCGTTCTGAGCCGGCCGGCGGAACCACATCGCTTTACATCAAGGCAATTCACCTTAGGTTACGTAGATTTCATTGACACACCGTAAGGCGAAGTGACATTCTCCACGGCACCGCGCTGGATTCGAGCCGCGTGCCCTTCCCCCCTCCGCCATGACCACGGCGGCGGCTCGTAGCACCTGTCCGCACAGGAGAGACCCGCGGCACTCGACGACAACCCCGTCGGCGTGCCCGGATCCAGGGGCCCGGCGTGAACGGTGAGCGACGCAACGCTCCCCTCCCCCTCGCTACGGCCGTCGGCCGGAGCCCGTCCCGCCCGACGGCGGGGCACACACCCTTCCCAGCCAGGGAGAAAGCAATGACGCTCAACAACGGGACGACGACGTCCCACGGCCCAACCGCGGGGGCTGCCCGGAAGCCGGGCTACGCGGGAACGCTGGCTGCCACCAGCTGTGCGGTGTTCGTGGCGCAGGTCGCCAACGCGCTGCCGGCCTCCCTCAACGGACTCTTCCAGGAGGACCTGAACACCCACGGCTCGCAACTGACCTGGATCACCTCGGCCTTCATGATCGCGGTGGTCTGCTTCGAGTTCACCTTCGGCGTGCTCGGTGACCGGTTCGGCCGCAAGAAGCTGATCACCGCCGGCGCGGCCCTCATCGCCGTCGGCAGCACAGTGGCCGCGGTCGCGCCGAGTGTGCAGGTCCTCTGGATCGGTGCCGCGATCAACGGTCTCGGCGCCGGAGCCCTCTTCCCCGGCTCGCTCACCATGCTCGCCTCGGTCACCCGTAACCCCCGGGAACGGGCTCAGGCCGTCGCGCTGTGGAGCGGATTCCTGTCCGCCGGTGCGGCCGTCTCCCCCCTCCTCGGCGGGGCCTTCGCCAAGGTCGGCTCCTGGCGCGGCTCCTTCCTCGTCCTTGTCGCGCTCGCCGCACTGTCCATCGTGCTCACGCTTTCGCTGACCGCGGAGTCCAGATCGGCCAAGCGCCGCGAGCTCGACGTCCCGGGCCAGATCACCTTCGCCCTGGGTCTCATCCTGGTGCTGTACGCCGCCGTCGAGGGGCCCGAGTCGGGGTGGACGACCCTCCCCGTGATCCTGTCCGCCATGCTCGGCCTCTGCTTCCTCGCGGGTTTCGTCCTGGTCGAGGTGGGCGCCGAGTCCCCGATCTTCGACCTGACCCTGTTCAGGAACCGGGCCTTCGCCGTGTCGTCCGTCGTCGCGGTGATCGGCATGCTCGCCTTCCTCGGCGCCTGCTTCGCGACGAGCATGTGGCTCGGCCCGATCCAGCACCAGGACCCGCTGCGCGTCGCCGTCCCGTTCCTGCTGCTGCAGGGGCCCGCGTTCGTCCTGATCCCGGTCGTCTCCCGGCTGTTGCACCGGGTCGCCCCGACCTGGTTGCTGACGTCGGGATTCCTCCTGATGGCCGTCGGCTGCCTCCTGTGCACCCAGCTCGATGTCACCGACCTCGACCTGACCGCCTTCGTCGTTCCCGACCTTCTGATCGGCGTCGGCTTCGCACTGTGCGTCAGCTCGGTGACGGCCGTGGCGCTGGACAGCGTGCCTCCGCAACTGGCGGGCATGGCGAGCGCGACGACCAACATGCTCCGCGACCTCGGCTTCGCGCTCGGACCCGTCGTCGTCGGCGCGGTCGCCCTGAGCAAGGCGGCATCGGCCTTCTCATCGAACCTGGGCGGGGCGGACCTGTCGGTGGAGAACCTCGGAGCCGCGCGCGGGATCGCCGCGGAGGGCGGCCCGATCGCCGTGAACAGCCTGCCGGCCGGCACCCCGGGGTCGGCGGCGCACGATCTCGCGCTCGACGCCCTGGGCAGCGGCTTCGGCAACGCCTTCCTGATCTGCGGCATAGCCGCCGCCGTGGCAGCGGTCCTGACCGCCGTCGGCATGATCGGCGTCAAGCCCCACCGCTCCCCCGCCCAGCCCCCTGCCGAGGCGGCGGCCACTGCGGCGGGCGGCACACCCGAACGGGCTGCGATGTAGCGGCCCGCCGGAGCTATTCGGCGCAGTACTGCGGTGCTTCGTCCAGATTCTCTCTCGTGATCAGGGCGAGAGGGATCTGGGCGATCTTGTCGGCCTTCGCCGGGTCGTCGAGCCTGGCGACGGCGTTCTTCACCGCCGTCTCGCCGATCACCTGCGGTGAGTTGGCCACGGTGGCGGAGAACCGTCCGTCCCTGACGGCGGCCAGCCCCTTGTCCGTACCGTTCTCGGTCACGATCCTGACCCCCTTCCCGCCGGCCTCGTCGAACGCCTTGCGGACCGCGAACGCCATCTCCTCGTTGGCGACGAAGGCGTAGTCGAGGCCCGGGTGGGCCTGGATCATGTTCTCCGCGACGTCCTGGGCCTCGACGGGGTTGAACATCCCGGGCTGGTTCGCCACCGCCTTCGCATTCGCCGGCAGAGCCCCGGTGAATCCAGCCACCATCAGGTCCGACGCGGCCCCGGGCGCCCCCGCCACGATGCCCACCTCGGCCTGCTTCCCGCCGGCGTCCTTCTCGATCCAGCCGGCGTCCAGGGCGCCGAGCTTCTTGAGGTCGACGACGGCCGCGCCGAGGATGCCGTCGACGTCGTCGGTCGCGACCGACGTCAGGAAGATGGGTACGTCGGCGGATTCCGCCTTCGCGATGTCTCCGTCGAGCGCGTCGACATTGACCGTCTGCACGATCAGCGCATCGACGTTGCGCGAGATCATGTCCTCGATGTTGGACAGTTCCTTGCCGGGGTCCATCTTGGAGTTGGTGAAGTAGAGCTTCGCGCCGACCTCTTCCGTCTGCTTCTCGACGGCCTTCTGCAGGCACGTGGCGAACTCGCTGGTGTCGCCGTTGACGAAGCCGAGGGTGACGGAGCTGTCGCTCGCGCTGTCGGCTCCGGCGCCGCAACCACTGAGCACGATGGTGGTATCCACGGGGCCCGTCGGCAAGGGTCGTGAACGTCATGTCGTACTGGATGACGACGCCGACTTCGAGCGCCTTGTCGGTCAGGATCTTGTGGAGCTGCGGCCTGGTGAGGCCGTTCATGGGCGGCAGGTCGGACCCGGGGATGCGGACCCCGGGCATCTCGCGGATGAGATTGCCGTCCACATCCAGCATGTGACCCCAGGCCGTGGTCGCGTATCCGACGGCCATGCACGCCTCGGCACAGCCGATCGCGTCCAACGCCCGCAGCGCGTTCACCGGCTGCTGGCTCACCGTCGCTCCTCACGCACTGGTGCACACCGGCCGGGCCCTCGCACAGTACCCCGAGGTGCGTTTCGCCGCGGCCGTGACCGGGCGGACCAATCTCGCCGCCTCCGGGCTCTGCCGCACGACCGATGGCCTCTACGACTTCCTCACCGAGAAGATCGGCGCCCTGGACGACGTACACACGGCGGAGACCGTCCTCACTCTCCGCCGGGTCAAGACGCTCACGACCGAGCCCTCGTCACACACCACCGGCCTCGGCTGAGAGTCTCCGCACCCTCCGGATCACGCCCGACGACTCCACCACGCCCTTCCGCCCTTTCCCGATCGTCTACAGTTCAGCAGAACGTCTACATGGTTGTAGTCGCTCAATCGCCCTGTCCCCGGCCGGCGCCCGCACGTCTGCCCCCATTCAGTGAGAGGCCACCGTTCATGGCCGTACACGTCCCATGGTCGGCCGCAGCGTGACGCGCCGCCCGCCCGTGAGCCTGTGCGGCCAAGTGGCCCTGGCCGCCGCGGCCGCCTTCGCCCTGCTCACCGCGGCCACGCTCCGCGCGACGCACGGGCTGCTGCCCGGCGACGCGGCGCTGCACCACTGGTCCCTGACGCACCGGTCCGCGGCTGCGGTGGCTCTCTTCCGCGCGGTCACCGCGACAGGGACGGGAGTCATTCCTTTCGCCGCGGTGGTCCTTGCGGGCCTGTCCGTGGGCGGCACCATCAGGCGGCGTGTCATCACTGCCGCCTCACTCGCGCTCTGTCTCGGCTCCGCGCAGGTGCTGCGCTACGGAGTCATGACGCGGGTCGCCCGCCCCCGGCCACCGCTCGCCGACTGGGCGACGCACGCGTCGGGCTGGTCCTTCCCGTCGGGTCACGCCACCACCGGCGCAATAACAGCAGGCCTGCTGATCGCTGCCCTGCGCCTGCGGGGCCCGCGCATCCCGCGCGTGGCCGCCGTCCTGATCGGCATGTGGGGCGCGGCCGTGGGGCTGAGCCGCATCTACCTCGGCGTGCACTGGTTCAGCGACGTCGTCGGCGGCTGGCTCTTCGCCGCCGCCTGGCTGGCACTGACCGTCTGCGCGTACCTGCTGGCCGGTCGAGGAACCGTACGGTGACGGGTGGCCGCATCCTCGTCGTGGAGGACGACCACGCCCTGCGCGACGTACTCCTGCGTGGCCTGCGGGACGAGGGCTTCGACGCGTCGCCGGCCCAGAACGGTGCGAGTGCCCTGCGCCTGGCCGCCGAAGGTTTCGACGCGGTCGTGCTGGACGTCGGGCTGCCGGACGCGGATGGCCGGGACGTGTGCCAAGCCCTGCGGGCCAACGGGTACGTGGCCCCCGTCGTGTTTCTCACGGCTCACCACACGATCAACGACCGGCTCACCGGGTTCTCCGCAGGCGGTGACGACTACCTGGCCAAGCCGTTCCACCTCGCTGAGCTCGCCGCCCGTCTGCGGGCGGCCCTGAGACGTGCCGGCCCCAGGGCTCCGGCCGTGGCGGGGGACCTGGTGCTCGATCCGGTGCGCTTCACCTGCACCGCCGCAGGTCAGCCGGTCGACCTCACCCCGACCGAGTTCCGGCTGCTGGCCACCCTCATCGCCGCCACCGGGGGCCTCGTGCAGCGCCGGGAGCTGGTCCGGGCCGGCTGGCCGGAAGGCGCACGGGTCACCGACAACACCCTCGACCAGTACCTGACCCGTCTGCGCCGCAAACTCCGTAGCGCGGGCAGCGCCCTGACCGTCGCGACCAGCCGGGGAATGGGGCACCGGCTCTCGTGAGGATCCTCCGGCACGGGCCCGGCACCCTGCGTGGGCGGCTCGCCCTGGTCGCCGTCACCGCCGCGGCGCTCCTGGTGCTCGCACTGACCGTCGCCTTCAACGGTCTTGTTCGCCAGCGGCTCCAGCAACAGGCGGACGACCACCTGCACACCCGGGCCACCACTGTGGCCGCGACCGTGGACACCACAGGTGCCTCGGCCCGCGTGGTGGAGGTTCCCCACGACGATCTGCTCGACGCCGACGTGTGGATCTACGCCGGGCCGGAGCGGATCGAAGCGCCTCCCGCTGCCGTCGAGGGGCCGCTCACTCTTGCCGCCGACGCCCTCGCCGCCGGTGGCGGCAGCCGTTGCCTCACCCTGGACGGCAAGGAGCCGATACGGCTGTGCACCCAGCCCGTCCCCGGCTCCGGGCCCTCCCCCGCCGCCGTCGTCACCGCGCTCGCCCTCGCCCCCTACCGCAGCCTCGCGCAGACCGCGCTGTACGCGTCCCTCGCGCTGGACGTCACCATGCTCGCCTGCACCTACGTCCTGACCCGGCTCGCAGTGGGCCGCGCACTGCGCCCGGTGCAGGCCATGACCGACCAGGCGACCAGATGGAGCGCGTCGGCCGCCGACGGCCGCTTCGGCCACGGCAGCCGGCCGGCCGAACTCGAACGGCTGGGCACCTCGTTGGACGCGCTGCTGGACCGTATCCGGGCAGGGCTGCGCCACGAACAGCAGTTGGCCAGGGAGCTTTCACACGAACTGCGGAACCCGCTCGCCCGGATCATCGCCGAACTCGACTGGTGGCGCGGCCGGCCCCGCTCCGCCGCCGAGACGGAACTCGCCTGCGCGGCGATCGCCGATGCCGCCCAGTCGATGCGAACGATCTGCGACACCCTGCTCGACGACGCCCGTGGCACCGCCGCCACCGCGCTGCCCGGGACCGCCGAGATACTGCCCGCCCTGCTCCGCCTCGTCGACCATTGCTCCGCTCCCCGGAAGGTCGAGGTCGCGGTCGCGGACCAGGGCCTGACGGCCGGCGTGCCGGTCGCCTTGCTCGAACGTACGGTGAGCCCGCTGCTGGACAACGCGTTGCGCTACGCCCGTTCCAGCGTCCGGGTCACGGCCCGTGGACAGGAGGGGAGCGTTCTCATCGAAGTGACCGACGACGGTCCGGGCGTGCCCCCGTCCTTCAACGCGGACCTCTTCCGTCCGGGACGGCGAGCCGATCCCGACGACGGCCACGGCGGAGCGGGCCTGGGGCTGCCGCTCGCACAACGCCTCGCCCGCTCCGCCGATGGAGACGTGCGACACGACGAACAGCACGGCCCCGGCGCCCGGTTCGTCGTCACGTTGCCGGCTGGCTGAACTCCTCCCGCTCCGTCACATCACGCCGCGACACGGCCAGGAACACCACCAGTGCGAGGATCACGGCCAGGAACAGCACGCTCGTGATCACCGTGCCCAGGGCCAGGCCGCCCTCGTCCGCCGGCTGCGACAGGTAGTCGCCCACCGACGCGCCCAGCGGCCGGGTGAGGACGTAGACGGTCCAGAAGCTCAGGACCGCGCCGAGCCCCATGGCATAGCGAGCCAGGGCGACCGCTGCGATCACGAGGCCGAACAGCAGCGCCGCCACCCAGTAGCCCAGGGAGAGTTGCTCCGCCAACAAGTCACCGACGGCCGTGCCCAGAGCGAAGGTGAGCAGCACCGCCACCCAGTAGAACGCCTCGCGGCGCACCGAGTCGACGCGGCGGATGGACAGAGTTCCCTCGGTCGTGAACCAGATGAGGAACGCGGCCGCCAGCGCCACCGCGAACACGGCGGTGGTGGTCTGCAGCGGCACACCCAGGTTGTCGGTGAGATTGTCGGTGATCAGCGTGCCCACGATGCTGACCAGCACGACGACCAGCCAGTAGACCCCGGGCCGGTAGGCGCTGGTGCGCATCTGTGCGATCAGGGCCACGACCAGGAGGGCACTCATCACCACCGATGTGCCGGTCAGCCCCATGCCCAGCTGACCGTTGAGGTAGTCCGCCGCTGTCTCGCCCACCGTGGTGCACAGCACCTTGATCACCCAGAAGTAGGCGGTGATCTCGGGGACCTTGTTCCAGCGCACCCGGGCCGTGCCACTGTCGGAGGCAGGGGGTTGCTGCGTCTCGTATGTCATGCCGCCAGACGTTGCCAGTCCCCACCTGAACGCATCCTGAGCACGTGCACCCCCGGCGCACTCATGCGGCACGGCCGGCCCGTCCGCGGCGACAGCGTCCCGCCATGCTGACCGCGACAGAGCCCGGGTGCGGACCTGCGCGTCGGCCTCAACACCGCTCAGATCCTGCTCGCCGCCGGCCTTCACTCCCGCCCCGCCCGCGCGCCCTGGCCCGGACACTGCGCCGCCCCCGCATCCTGCCGGCCGGTCTCGCGCTTCACCTGACGGCTCCGCTGCTGATCATCTCGGGCATCGCGCTCGCGCTGCGCTGTTCACCCGACTCCGACGGCATGATCGCCGCGCTGATCCTGACCGTAACCATGCCGGTGGCCGCCGGAGCCGCCGAGTCACGCGATCCCGGGCTGCGGTAGCAGCGAGGCGCCACTGGAAACGTCGTCCCGGCTCTGGAGCAACCCCGAAGATCGTCAGGAAAGGCCCAGCAGACCGGCGGCGGGAACTGATGCCGCGCCCCACCCCAGCAGAGGACGGGAGTACCGTGAAGACATCGGGAGAATCGTCACCGACGGCTCATGCGCCGTGGCGGCTCCCGATCGAGAACAGGGCCGGAGGCGATCGTGAGTGATCATGGAACGTATGCCCGGCGAGAGGGCCCATGCCCAGCGCTGACGAGTCCTTCCAAAGCCCGGTCGGAGCCATCGGAAGAATCACCGTGGGGATCCCTCCGGATGGACCGGGTGAGGTCTTGGTGTCTGTGCGCGGAGGCTCGGAGACGTACGCGGCGTGGTCGCGTACCGGCACCGCCCTCGCAAGAGACACACGGGTCGTCGTCATCGACTCCATTTCGGCACGCTCGGTGATCGTCGAGCCGCTGCCGTCCTGAACGGTCCTGCGAAGGCCTTGAAAAGTGAGTTGCGTCCCGATACTCGACGGGAGTTCTCTCATGTTGTTCTGGCAGGTCCCCGCGCCCAATGAGGCCATGCTCATATCCGGTACGAAACGGCAGGCGCAGGCGACACAGTTCCGTATCGTCACAGGTCACGGCAGTTTCGTACTGCCTGTGAAGCAGAAGGCCCGGATGCTGTCCCTGGCACTGCGGGAAGCGGAGATCGCGGAGGACTGCGTAACCCAGCAGGGCATCCGGCTGAGTGTGCGCGCGGTCTGCGTGTTCAAGGTCGGTGACGACGCGGTTTCGATCGCCAACGCAGCCCGCCGATTCCTCTCCGAGCAGGAACGGATGGAGGAGCTCGTCGGCCGGATCTTCGCCGGCCACCTCAGGTCCATCGTCGGCGGACTGACCGTCGAACAGATCATCCGGGAACGCAACCGGGTCGCCCAGGAGGTGATGGCGGGCAGTCACAGCGAGATGGAGAAGCTCGGCATCGTCGTCGACGCGCTCCAGATCCAGGAGATCGAGGACGCCACGGGATACATCAACAACCTTGCGGCTCCGCATGCCGCCGCAGTCGCCAGCCAGGCGCGAATCGCCCAGGCCAAGGCCGACCAGGAGGCGACCGAACGCGAACAGCAGGCGGCCGCCCTCAAGGCGGAGTACGAGCGGGACACCGCGATCAAGCGGGCCGGGTTCCTCGCCGAGACCGAGCAGTCCAACGCCCGCGCCGCCCAGGCCGGCCCGCTCGCTCAGGCCAGAGCGTCCCACGAGGTCATCGAAGAACAGACCGCGCTCGCCCAGCGCCAGGCCGAACTGGCAGCCCAGCGCCTCGAAGGAGAAGTCAGGCGCCCGGCGGACGCCGAGGCATACCGACAGCGCACCCTGGCCGAAGCCGCCCGGGACCGTGCCAAGTTCGAGGCGGACGGCAACGCCTACACCGAGCGGACTCTCGCACAGGCCCAGGCCGACGCGAACGCCGCCCGCGCCCTCTCGCTGCGCGATGGCAACCAGGAGTTGATCGCCGCCAACCGTGTGGTGGAGAACCTGCCGGCCCTCGCCGACGCGGCCGCCCGCGGTATGTCGAGCGCTACGCTCACCGTCCTCAACGGCACCGAGGGCGTCAATCAGATCGCCGCGGGTGTGGTGGGCCAGGGCCTGGCCATCCTCGATTCGCTTCAGAACACGAAGAGTCCTGACGTTGACGGAAAGAGGAGCTTGCGGATTCCCGGCCCGACCCCGTAGCCGGCCGGCCTCCTTACGCCCCTGATCTGGCTGCCTGGGCGTCCGGTCGGCGGGAACCGGCCTTCGTGTCCTCGTGAGCCGGGTCAGGTTTCCTCGGCGGAACGGATCCTGGAGCCCGGCTGCCACCGTCCGGCGCACGAGCGGCGGAGGGAGGCACGCCGGGCGAAGGCGTCGTTGGGTCTTTCGAAGGTGCGGCGGAGCGTTACCGCCGAGTGAGTGGCGTTGACGATGGCGCTGTGAGTGGGCGGGCACAGGCGGGGAGAGACATGGGGCCACGCCGCACACTCACCCAAGGAGCCCTAGATGAAGCGCGCCACCATGGCCACCGCCTGTGCCGCCGCACTGTTCGCCGCAGCCCTGACCGGGTGCTCCGACAGTACGAGCCACACATCGGAGGAGGCATACGGCTCCACCCCGAGCGCCTCGCCCTCGAAACCGGCCACCGTCGACACGAAGTCCGTGGACAAACACGGCGCCATTCTCGTCGACGAGAAGGGCCGCACCCTCTACCTCTTCCTCGCCGACAAGAAGAACAAATCGAACTGCACGGGTGACTGCGCCAAAGCCTGGCCTCCGCTGCTCAGCAAGGGGGACGCCAAGGCCGGCATGGGCGTGAACCAGAAACTGCTCGGCATCACCAAGCGCTCCGGCGGAGACCAGCAGGTCACGTACAACGGCCATCCCTTGTACTACTACGCCGGCGACAAGAAGCCTGGCCAGACGAATGGCCAGGCCCTCAATCAGTTCGGCGCCGAGTGGTACGTCCTGGACGCCAAGGGCAAGCAGGTCGAGAGCTGAGCCGGTAGGACGGCATGAGTTCGCACCACGGCGAAGCCGACCGCAAAGCCTTCGCAACCAGTGCCGTGCTCGCCGTGCTGCTGCCTATAGCGGTAGCCGTCGGGATCTACCTATTCGGAGCCCACCACACCCCGCACTACAACAACGGACTCTTCGGGGACCATGGCAACGCCGCAGTCGAACTCAAGGCCCGACTCAGCACCGCGTTGCTCGGCCTCGCCCTCATCCAGCTCGGCCTCGCCCTGTGGATGTACGGCCGTGTGCCCGGTGCCCGCTCCGCGCCCCGACCGGTGCGCCGGGGACACCGCGCGCTCGGATTCCTCGCCTTCCTCTTCTCGCTGCCGATCGCCTACCACTGTCTTACGACCTACGGGATCGAGACGACGTCCCCGCGGGTCGCGATCCACTCCTTCGCCGGATGCGCCCTCTACGGTGCGTTCGTGGCCAAGGTGATCGTCGTACGCAGCAGGCGCCTGCCCGGCCGGCTGCTCCCGATGATGGGCGCCCTGCTCGTACTCGGTGTGGCCCTCCTCTGGTACACCGCCGCTCTGTGGGCCCTGAACGGAGACTCGGTGCCAGGCCTCTCCTCCGCCTGAGGTCACCCGCTCCGGGCATCACGGTGGCGTTGGGCCGTCCGTGGGCCAGCAGTGTCGTACATCGGGAGAGGGTGGACAGCTCGGCGGGGAGTGAGAGCTCGTCGATCGTCCGACGGTCCGTCGCGGGCCGTGGAATACCGGTCCCGCACGGGCCGGGGTGGGCGGAGCCGGTTCAGCCCGTCGCCTGGGTGATCCGCTTCAGGTGGTAGTAGTCGGCCACACAGGTGCCGGGCCACAGCGTGCGGCCGTGGTTGCCGAAGGGGTCGCGCATGTGCCCCACTGACGCCGGTACGTACGGCAGGACTTCGGCCCCCTGCCGTACCTGCTCCCGCAGGAGTCGGTCCTGGCGGTCCCAGTGGGCCGCCCGGTCGGCCATGTCCCGCTCGAGGCCGATCAGGGGGACGGCGAACCCCACACAGGTCACCGCGCACAGCAGCGCCGCCGCAGCCGTCAGGGCGGCGGCGGATCTGGGGGCGCCCCGCAGGGCTCTGCCCAGCAGGGCGCCGACTCCGGTGAGCAGCAGTACGTAGACGAAGAGGTAGTCGTTCCAGGTGCGGGTTCCATACGTCATCATGCTGTTCCCGAAGGCGGGCAGGGTGACGAGGGTGCAGAGGTATCCGGCCAGCAGCAAGGCGACCACGCCGGCCACGGCGGGGATGAGAGGCCGGCTGAGCAGGGGGCCGTCGGTGCGCGCGTCGGCGTCTCGCAGCAGGACGCCCAGCAGAATGCCGACGGCCAGTGCGCCGACGTAGGTCCAGGTGGTCAGGACGGTTCCCAGGATGTCGCCGAACATGCGCAGTGCGGTGCTCAGCGACTGAGGGTCCGCGAGGGACGTGGCGTCGGTGCCGAACCGGGTGCGTCGTGAGCGGGAGCCGGGGGACGTGTAGAGGACGATCATCCCCACGACCAGAGCGGCCAGCGCGACGCCGCACCAGCGGCGGGTGCGGGTGCGCTCGGGCCCGGGCGACGAGCGGAAGCTGAGGAGCAGCGCAGCGCAGAGCAGCACGCCCGCTGTGATCGATGTTCCTTCGGAAAGGGTGCCGATGAACAGACCCGCCACGACACAGACACAGAGGGCGAACACGTGTCCCCGGCGGGTCCGGGTGCGCAGGAGGGGGATCACCGCCGCGGCGGCCAAGACCGGGGCGAGTGTGTGGGAGACGGAGGAGGCCGGCCAGTAGAACGTCTTGTACGTGTTCGGGGTGGCGAAGAGGAACACCGCCACGATCATCGATGCGACGAGGAGCGGGACCCCGCGTGGCGCGGTCCGCCCGGTACGGTGCAGGGCGGCGACGACCAGCGCCCACACGGCAGCGAGGATCAGGAGCCCGCTGACTGCGGCGTACCACTGGTGGCCCGCCACGCCGTAGGCCCCGTACGCCGCGACCATCAGGGCGTTCGCGATGCGCCCGTTGTCGTGGAGGTAGAACTTCCCGATCATGCCCGCGACGCCGTCGTCCCGCAGCACGGGCAGGAAGCACCAGTCGTCGCCGCCGGGCCGCACCAGCCGGCCGATCCACATCGCCGCGGCCAGCAGGCCCAGCGGGAAGACGGCCAGGGCGGCCGCCCGGAACGGGGCTCCGAACCTCTGTCCGGTGCCGCGACCGGCCTGGCGAGGCGCGTCCTCGGTGGATTGCGGGGTGCCTGCCGTTCCCGGTGTTTCCGCGGTCATGGGTGTGACGGTGCCCTTCGTTCGGTGCCTGTGTGTACGCGTGGAGGGGTGGTGCGGCGCTACTTCAGTCGCCGGTCCGGCCGGAGCGGGTGCCGGCGGTCACCTGCTCGGGCTCCGGTGGCAGGGAGGCGGCCGCACCCGAGGTGATCGCCCACCGGGCGACCAGGAACGAGAACGGTGTGGCGAGAATCCCCGCAGCAAGCGCGGCGATGTTCTTGCCGATGCCGAGATGACTCACCCCGATATAGAGAAGGGCGCCGGAGAGCACGAGGTTGACGAGGCTCGACAGCGGATAGCGGAGAAACGACCGCCATGTCGGCCTGATCCGCAGAGTGATGAAGGAGTTGAGCAGGAATGATCCGACAATACTGACGCAGTATCCGATGACGTGTGAGGCCAGGTACGGGATCCAGTTGTTGAGTGTCGCGTACACCGCCAGATAGACGGCCGTATTGACGATACCGATCATCGCGAAGACGATGAACTGACGCAGCGTGCGGGATCGCGTGGAACCGGAGGTGCTCGAAGCGCCGCCGCCGGCACGTATCGGCGGATCCGGAGCGGGCGGGCCCGGGTGGTCACTCGATTCCCGGACCAGGTAGTGCGGCCGGTTCTTC
>NZ_JBITIE010000019.1:0-207222 GCF_044458665.1 Streptomyces sp. NPDC050422 | reverse complement strand
CAGGGGGCCGAAGTCCTGCCGTACGTACCGGCGTCAGTGGGGCACATGCGCGACCCCTTCGGCAACCACGGCCGCACGCTGTGGCCCGGCACCTGCGTGGCCGACTACTACCACCTGAAGCGGATCACCCAGGCGACGGGCTGAACCGGCTCCGCCCCAACGCCCCGTGCGGCCCGGTATTCCACCGGCCCGTGACTGCGACGGACAGCCGGCAGGTGTACGGGCTCGTACGGCCCACCGAGTTATACCGTCGTGTGCCAGATCAGCTCAGGTCGTAGAGGAGCACACGGCCGCAGGACCAGTCGCGGACTTCTGGCTGCCAAGTCGTCCTGGAACAGGCACTGTCCGCCGGATTCGATCCGCCCGGACTTGTCCATCCGCCACTTCTGCCGGGGGCTGCGGGAGCACGCCGAAAGGACGGCCCGTCGCACGGCAGCGGTCAGGCAGAGCCGGCCGGACGCTGATTCGATGGTTCCGGCGTGGATGTGCCAGTCCTGGCCGGATGTGCCGTCGCAGGCGGAGGTGCTCACGCCCGCCCTCTTGTGGGAGGCCGGCGAGCTCCCCGCCGAGCTCAGACAGCGTTCGTGGCGCCCTGCCTGATTCGCCAGCCCCATCGCCGACACGATCCGGCCGGGCTGCGCCACCCGGGGCTTGAGGGAGTACTCACGGCGCACCCATTGCTGGTACTTCCCGCTCATGTAGTGCCCGGCCGGGCACGGTCTGGACTCGCAGCCCGCACCCCTGCGATAGGACTGGAAGATCGCGTCCTTCTGGCGGCCCCGGATCGGGCCGAGGTTCTCGGGAAGACGGGACACGTCGTAACCGAGGTACCCCCGTACCTCCGTCGTGATACCGCCCGGCAAGCGGAACGCGACCCGTCGGAAGTACCGGCCGGCCACTCCGTGGTCGCTGTGGTCGGCGCCCTGCGTATACGTGTGTCCGAAGGCCGCGTTGTCGTAGTCCAGGGTGAGGATCCGCTTGATGCCGTCCTGTTCGGCGAGAACGGTGAGTGTGTCGATGAGTTGCTGCTCCGTGTAGCTGCGCGTGCCATCCACGGGCCGCATGGTGCGGATCTCGCCGCGGAAGAGCTTCAGCAGGCTCTGGTGGGAGTACGTCGCGGTTCCACTGCCGTCCGGAGTGCCGTCGGGGAGCCGGAGGAAGGAGAGCCGTACGCCGGTCTTCCCCTTCAGTGTGTAGGAGGCGATGGTGCGGCCACTCACCTGGAGGTCACTCCTCGTCCAGCGGTCCGGGACACCTGCCATTTCGGCGTACGCGGTTCGTACGCCTTCTTCCCTGCTCTGTACGTAGTCGCCCCCGTTGTACCGCCGGCCGGCATCCCCGGCGGTCAGGTAGACCGTGCTGAACGCGCACCGGGGGCCCACGGCTTGCTGGATCTCCGGATTGATGAACAGCAGATCGTCGTCCTCATGTGCCACGCCGACCATCGTGGGCTCACAGACGCGGGCGCTGCCCCGGCCCTCCGGGCCGTCGAGCAGCGCTGCGGCACGGTCATGGGACACCCCGGCCGGACGGTAGAACAGAGGGAGGAGGAGAAGGCCCACCGCCAGGGACGGTGCGCCCCAGCGCAGCAGACCCGAACGACTCCGGACGTTCTTCGCACGTGGCACGCGCATTCCGGCCCTCCATAGCCTTGCCCGCCGGCACTCCATAGCGGTCATACGCACCGCCACGTGTTCGATGATCCATACCTGTTCGCCTTTCGATCAGGCGCCGGGCCGAGCCGTCACCCGCCTGCTCGGTAAGTGTGCCGTTCGCGTTGTTGTGAACGCTGAGTTGAGCGTGTGCGAAGTACTCGATCCGGACTTTTGGGGTAAAGCGGACGCGAAGGCATCACGTGGTGCCGTGGGCATCGGAACGCCGATGACCGATCGAGGATGGATTGGGTAGTGGGAGAAGCAGAGCAGCCGGCCCTTTCAAAGGCCCCCGGCCCCTGGACGGTGCCGTGGGTATACGCATGGTGCGTCCTCCCGCTGGGCCTCCTCGCACTCGCCGCGTCGTACGCTCGCTGGGTGCGGCCGAGCGGCGATGAATGGTGCTTCCTGCCAGTCATCCGTGAACACGGGCTTCCCGGCATGGTCGACAGGTTCTACGTTCACGACAACGGCCGGGTCATGAACGGTGTTCTGGTCTGGCTCTACGGGAGATTCGGCGTAGCGGGGCACCAATGGTTCGCTCCTCTCAGCACCGTGTTCGTCGGGGGAATCCTGTGGGCCGTGACCGCGCTGGCCCTGCGCAGAGCAGCCATGACTGTGCCGCGCGGGGTTCCGCTTCTTGTGGCGTCCATGGTGACGGTGCTCTTCCTGCTGGGGTCGCCCAACACGTACAAGACCCTTTACTGGCCCGCCGCGTCCGTCTCGCACACGCTGCCCCCGGTCCTTGCCTGCGGTGCGGTGATTCCGTTCCTTCTCGCCCGTTCACGACGCGGCAGGGCTTTCGCCCTGGCCGTCGGCCTGGTGATCGGACTCTGCATCGGCACGATGTCTGAGCAGACCACGGTCGTTGTGCTGGTAGTCCTGCTCGCCTGTCTCGCCCTGACCTTCCGGACATCCGGCAGTCCGGCGCGCCGCAGACTGCGCCTGTGGTTCGCCGTGGGCCTGGCAGGAACACTCGCCGGCGCGCTGGTCCTTCTCACGTCGCCGGGCTCGCGACAGCGACGAGCTCGCTTCGGCGCCGGTGAGGGCACCTCGCTGATCTCCACGGAATCGCTGTCCGGGGCCGCGCGCGGCTTCGCGCACATCATGATCGACACACTCTCCACATGGCAGTACCTGGGCGGGATCGCAGCCGGAGTCCTGCTGGGCCTCGTGATGAAGGGCCCCGGCGGGTCCCCTGCGAGCCCACCGCGGCGCCCGGTCCTGCTGGTGTGCGCGGGCGTCGTCACCTTCCTCGTCAGCGGCTATCTCGCCACGCTTGTCGCCTACCCGGTCTTCCATACAGGTGTGGTCGCCTCCACCCGGCTGTGGAACGACTTCCTGTTCCTGTACGTCGTTCTGCTGACCGGCCTCGGGATGCTTCTCGGGCAGTCCCTCCAAGAGGTTTCTGCTCACCGGGCCGTCATGGGATGGGCCGCCGGAGTGATGTGCGCCGTCACATGTATCGGCCTGACACCGCCACTGGTCCACCTGGGGAGCCAGATGCGCGTGAGGGCGCACGACTGGGAGCGGCAGGACGCGTGGATCCGCGCCGAGGTGGCGCAAGGCGCGCGGGTCGTCCCCTACACGCCGACTCCGATCGCGGTGATGACCGAGCCGTTCAACAACGGGAAGCGAAGCTGGGTGACGACTTGCGTAGCCCGCTACTACGACGTGAAGCGCGTGGACTACTCACCCGTGCTGCCGTGACCGGTCGGTCGCAGGGGCCGCGAGGTGGCACCTTCGGCGCGACGCGGTCAGTGGGCCGCCCCGTTGCGGATCCCGGTAGGTTCGGGAGCGGCAGGGGCTGTTGTCTCAGGTGCCCCAGCTCGGTGTCGTGCGGTTGCGCCGCACTTCGAGACCTCTGCGTTGTGAAGTGACCAGCTGAACCGTGCCCCGCACGTCCGTCACCTGTCCGGGTCTGCCTGGGATGCCTGCCGGGGCGTGGCCGATTCGAGCCGGTAGCCGTGGCCACGCAGTGTGGTGATCGCGGGCAGGTCCAGGGGCCGGGGCGCGGCGTCGGCGGCCTCGCCCAGTCGGCGGCGCAGCGAGGCCAGGGTGACGTCGAGGGTTTTCGTGGACCCGAACCAGTTCTCGTCCCAGACCTGAGCCATCAAGGCTTCGCGGGAGACGGCGGTTCCAGCTTGGCGGGAGAGTACGGCGAGTAGCTCGAATTCCTTGGGCCGCAGCGTGACTTCGTCGTTTGCGACAAGGCAGCGGCGAGCCGAGGTGTCAACCGTCAGGTCACCGATGTGAATCGGTCCTTCCTCTCGTCTTGAGGCGGGTGGGCGGCGACGCAGTTGAGCGCGGAGCCGGGCCAGCAGCACGGTCAGGGTGAACGGCTTGACGAGATAGTCGTCGGCTCCGGCGTCGAGGCCGGCGACGATGTCGATCTCGTCGCTGCGGGCTGTGAGGATGACGATGAGCAGGTCAGGGAGTTCAGCGCGCAAGGTACGTGCGATGTCGATGCCGTCGACATCGGGCAGGCCGAGGTCGAGCAGCACGACGTTCTGGGGGGTGGCACGGGCTTCGGCCAGTGCGTTCGCCCCCGTACGGCACCAGGTCGTGTGGTAGCCGTGGCCGCGCAGTCCGGCATCCAGGTGCCGTCCAATCGTGTTGTCGTCCTCGACGATCAGGACGTGGGTCACCTCGGGCGTCGCGGGCACTCGCATGTACCGAAGCGTAGGGGCTGCCGGCGGTGGGGGTGGGGGGCACGCCTGGTCGTGGACGGGAGAGACCGGGGCGGGCGTCTCCGGCGGACAGCCACGCCCGCCCCGGCCGTTGGGGTGGTCCTCACAGTTCGCGCAGCTCCTCGACAGCCGGGCGGGAGGAGCCACGGGCGGCGTTCACGGCCGCTGCGGCGATCGCCGTAACAGCGGTTCCGAGAGTGAGGGCGAGGTAGGCCCAAGGGACGGCGATCACGGACGGGGGTGGATCGAAGACGCCGGTGAGGACCTTGATCAGCATCAGGGACAGGGACCAGCCGATGAGCGCGCCGCCGGCCAGGCCGCCGAATGTCATGACCATCGCTTCGCTGAGGACCAGTCCGCGCAGCTGGCGTCGGGTGGCCCCGAGGACGGTGGCGATGGCGAAGGTCCGCCGGCGTTCGGCAAGTCCCAGGGCCAGGACGATGCCGCCGGAGGCGGCGGCCAGCAGGACCGCGAAGCCCAGCTCGATGCGGGTGAGTCCGGCCAGGTCGACCGAGGTGAGGCTGGAGCCGACCGTGGAGCGGGTCTGGGTGACATCGGTGACGGTCGCGGAGGTACCCACCTGCCGGCGCAACTGGGTGGCAACGCTCTTTTGATGGGAGCCGCCGGTGTCGACGAGGAACGCACCCACCGCGTTGCTGCCGGTGGTCTTGGCGACGTAGCCGGCGTTGGCGACGAAGAAACTGTCCTTGGGTGCGGTGGGGAACTCCTTGACGATGCCCGCGTAGTGGAAGGGCACGGTGCGCAGCGCCTTGGTGCGTGTGTCCTGCAGGCGCAGGTTCACCGTGTCGCCCAGGGTGAGCTGGAAGTCCTTGACCGTCTCTTCGCTGACCAGGAGGGAGTCGGGTCGGGCCGCGAGCTTGTTCATGAGGCTCTTGGCGGTGCCGCCGGCGAAGTAGGCGTCCTGCAGCGAGGTGGCGGAGGTGATGGTGGAGGGCTGGACCCCGTACAGGTCCTGCAGGTCGGCGCCGACGTAGGCGAAGCGGTGCTGGAGGGGCTCGACGTGCTTGACGCCGGCCACCTTCAGAGCGGAGCCGGCGCCCGGGCCGACGCTGACGCCCGGAGACTGGGTGACGGTGACGTCGGCACCGTTGCTCAGCTTTGCGTCGACCTCGGCCTGCTGCTTGTAGGTGGCGTTGAAGGTGGCGGTGGAGGCGGCGAAGGAGAGGGCAAGCGCAAGGAGCACGATCGCACGAGCCAGCGGGCGGCGCTGGCGGGACATGCTCGCCGCCGTGGTGCCGGCCAGGGTGCCGGTCAGGGGTCGGGCAAGACGAGCCAGCGGCCTGCGTCCGTGGGCCAGGACCAGGATGGCCAGGCGCCACAGCAGCAGAGCGGCCCCGATCCAGAGCAGCGCCGGCCCGAGGAAGGCCCAGTACGACACCGAGATACTCGCCACGCCCTCCGGAGCCAGCACGAGGGCGTACTGGTTGCCGCTGGAGGCCCGGAAAACCAGGAGAGATACAGCGAGCAGGATGAAGTCCACGCCGAAGCGCATCCACCACGGGGAGCGGGCGCGCCCGACGACCTTGCGGGCAGCGGCGACGGTGCCGGTGCGCAGGTCGCGCAGCGCCGGCACCAGAACTGCGGCGGCGGCCACGGCCAGCCCCAGGATCAGGGCGAGGGCGAACCAGACCACCGCTGAGCTGGTGCTCGCGCCGAACGAGGCGGTACCGAACGCGGCTCGCCCGGCGAGAGCGGCGATGCCCACTCCGAGCAGGCCGCCAGCCACACCGACCACGCCCGCCTCCGCGCTGGCCATGGTGGCGACCTGGCGGGGCCGCAGCCCGCGGGTGCGCAACAGGGCCTGCTCACGGCGCCGCCGGTCGGCACCTGCACCGGCCACGGCTACGGTCAGCAGTGCGGCGAGAACTGCGCCGGGTACGCCCAGGAACAGGAACAGGATCTGTGCGTACAGGGCGTCCTTGCGGGCGGCGTCCAGTGCGGCGCCGAGGTTGTCGCCGACGACCGCTCCACCGGAGGTGCGAGCCTCCAGGTTGCGTGCGGCGGCGGTGACAGAGGTGAAGGCGGCAGCAGGGTCGGCGGGCAGGGGGGCGTTGCGGGCGATGTGGATCTGGGTGGTGACGGCGGCCGGATCAATTTTCCTGACCGGCGCGGTCAGCGTGCTGAACGTGGCCGCAGGCAGCAGGATGACGTTGTCCGGCGGGGCCGCCGGCTGGGACTGAGGCGGGGCACCGACCTTTTGGAACAGCGAGTCGGCCTGTGGCAGGTCGACCACTCCGGCCACCTTCACCTTCACCGGCTTCGTGCCTGGCAGAGTGACAGTAACTGTGTCACCTTCGGCGACGTGCAGGTTCGCCGCGGTCTGCTGGGCGATCAGGACCCCTGAGGTGGCACCGGTCAGCTGACGGATCTCTCTGGGGAACGTCGTCCGGTAGGTGTCGGGCAGTCCAAGGACGACACCGGGGCCGGTGCTCTGGGTGCTGCCCGCGCTGGTGGCCTGGAAGCCGGTGCTGGAGGCGAACCCGACGCTCTGGGCGCTCTGGACGCCGGGCGCGGTTCTTACGGTGTTCTGGACCGTACTGGGGTCTGCGCCGGGCTGGATCTGCACCTGCCAGTCCACCGATACGGAGTTCACCGCGCGGGCGGTCATGGTCGATTTCGACGCGGTCAGGAAGGAGCCGAGGGACGCTACGAGGGCGACAGCGAGGGCGATGCCGAACGCGGTGGCGATCAGCCGTCCGGTGCGCCGACGGAGCAGTCCGCTGATCCAGGTGATGATCATGACGGGTCTCCCTGGGGTGGTGCATCCGCCGATGGCCGGTGTGGCTCGGTTGCGGGGTGCAGGCGGCCCTCGTGCATAACCCACCGCTCGTTCAGGCGCTGGGCGACGGTCGGATCGTGGGTGGTGACCACCAAGGCGGCGCCGATCTCGTCGGCGGTCGCCAGGAGCACGTCGATGATGTGCTGGCCGGTGGCGCGGTCCAGTTGTCCGGTGGGTTCATCCGCCAGGACCAGGCGTGGGCGCAGGGCCAGCACGCGGGCGATAGCTACGCGTTGGGCCTGGCCACCTGACAGCTCCTCGGGCAGCTTGCCGGCCAGGTCGTCGGCTGCGACCAGGATCAGGGAGTCCAGGGACCGGCGGTGGGCCTGTTCCTCCGGGATGCCGGCCAGGACCAGGGGCAGCGCGGCGTTCTCCGCCACAGTCAGGGCCGGGATCAGACTGGGCCCCTGGAAGACGACGCCCACCTGCCCCGCTATCGGGCCTTCGGACAGACCGGGCCAGGTCACCTCGCCGGCGGTGGGCTTTTCGAGGGCAGCCATCAGGTGCAGCAGAGTGGACTTGCCGGAGCCGGAGGGCCCGGTGATCGCGATCCGGTCACCGACGCGGACCTGGCAGGTCGCACCGTGCACCGCGACGACCGCGGCCGGCCCCCGGCCGTACGTGCGGGCGGCGTCCTGACAACGGACGAGCACCTCTGGCTGAGTAATCAAGACCCGATCCTCCCGTCACGCAAAGTGACAACACGGTCGGCGATCTTGACGGCTTCGGGGCTGTGGGTGACGAGCAGCACCCCACCGCCTGCCTGCGCACGATCGCGGAGCAGGGCCAGAATGCGCTGCTCGGTGATGCCGTCCAGTTCCCCGGTCGGCTCATCCGCGAGGAGGATGTCAGGGTCGTTGGCCAGCGCGACGGCCAGCCCCGCGCGGGCGAGTTCACCACCGGCCAGCTCCTGGGGCAGGGCGTGTGCACGGTGCCCGAGTCCGACCTGCTCCAGCAGCTCCGCGATGGACTGCGCGCTTGCACGGGGGGCGGCGGTGCGCGCGAGGCGGATGTTGGCGGTGATGTCGAGGTGGGCGATGAGGTTCCCGGTCTGCAGCAGGACGCCGATCCGGTGAGCTCGGATCCGGGCCCGTTCGGCCTCCGGCCGATGGCTGATCCGCTCCCCGGCGACGCGGACGGTGCCGCCGTCGGGTTCGTCCAGCCCGGCCAGGCAGGCCAGCAGGGTGGATTTACCTGACCCGGACGGTCCGATGACCGCGACGCTCTCGCCGCGCCGCACCTCAAGGGCGACTCCGCGCAGCGCCAGGGTTTCCTCCTCGCCGGCCCGGTAGAACCGGTAGAGGTCTCGCGCCATGAGCGCGTCCGCGTCCGTGGACGGCTGGGCGTGTGTGCTGGCGGTGGACATCATTGCCACCGGAAGGAGTCGGTGACGGTGCGCCAGGGGTCCACGTTGTCGGCGCCCACCGGCCCGGACAGCGTCAGGTCGACCTGCTGGCCGCTCTTGAAGAAGGAGTACCGCTCGAAGGCGCTGGGCGCGACCTTGCCGGTGACCGGATCGGGGGTGCTGTTGCCCCGGTAAGTAAGCAGGACGGCCTGCCCGCCGGGGCGAGAGACGACGGTGACCTTCCCCATCTGGAACTTGGGCAGCTGTCGCTGCAGAACGGGCACCACGGCGGACTTCACCGACTGGGGCGTGGGCTTGGTGGCGGCCTTGCCGGAGGTGATCTCGATCCGGTTCAGCTTGTCCGTGAAGGTGACCGTGCTGCCCTTGGTAGTGCGGGCCCAGCCTTCGGGCACCTTGACAGTGAATCCACCCCCGGCCGGTTGGTAGGCGACATACGCCTGGTTGTCCGGGATATCCCCGGCGGGATTGGACTCCGTCGGCGCCGCCTGGATGGTCGCGCTGCCGCTGGGCGGCGCGGAACCGCTGCCGCTGCCGCTGCCGCATCCTGTCACCACCCCGCCGGTCAGGACGAGGGCGGTAAGGGAAAGGACGAGTGTGCGTCGCATGAGCATGGTGCCCTTCACATGTGAGCGGACGGCTTTGCCTGCGACGTTAGGCAACAACCGGTTAACGTTCTGCCCGAGCACGGTTAGACGACGGCAAAAGCACACGTTCGAGATCTGCCGGAGCCCTCCAGTAGGCCCAACGCCCTCATGCTGAGCGCATGAGACAGCGTGTGGTCCGCGTAGCCCTGGTGGCCGCCTCGGTGGCCCTTGTCCTGTTGGCCGTTCCGCTCGCCGTGGTGATCCGGGCATCCTTCCTCGCCGATGAACGCGGTGAACTGGAGCGTGACGCCATGGCCACCGCCATCCGTGTGAGCCCCGACTTCACCGCCGGCGACCCCGTCGAACTGCCCCCGGGGCAATCCGAAGGACGAATCGGCCTCTACGACACGGCCCTGCGACTGCGTGCGGGCACAGGCCCGGGCACGGCCGATGCCGCCACCCGCCGCGCGTTTGCCGGAACCGTGGTGCTGCAGAGCGCCGGCGGCGAGCTCGTCTCTGCCGTTCCCGTCTCGCAAAATGAGCGCGTCATCGGCGTGGTCCGCGCGGCCGTCCCCACCCGCAGCGTGTGGAACCGGACCCTGGCGGCCTGGGCTGCTCTGCTGGCCACGGCCCTGATCGCACTCGGCGCCGCCATCCTCGTCGCCCGCCGCCAGGCCCGCGCCCTCACTGCCCCTCTGGAAGCCCTCTCCCACACGTCGCGGGCCGTCGCTGCTGGAGACCTGAGTGCCCGAGCAGCGACCTGCGCGATCCCCGAGATCGATCAAGTAGCCACCGCGCACAACCTGATGGTCCACCAGCTGACCCAGATACTGCAGCACGAGCGCGACTTCACGGCCAATGCCTCCCATCAGCTGCGCACCCCCCTGACCGGGCTGCAACTGGGACTGGACGCAGCCCTGACCACCCCCGGTACGGACCTGCGAGCCGCCGTCGAAGAAGCCCTCGATCACACGCGGCACCTGAACAACACCATCGACGAGATCCTCCAACTGGCCCGAGCCGAACCGGTCAACAAGGCGCGTGCCTCATCCTGGCCTGTCGGCGAAGTCCTGCAACGCGCCGAGCGACGCTGGCACGGGCCCCTCGCCAAGGGCGGCCGCCGTCTCACCATCGCCTTCGATCCGGCAGTGGCCGCCCTGTCCGTCCCCGGACGCACCACCGACCAGATCCTTGACATCCTGCTCGACAACGCCAACCGACACGGCAACGGAACCGTCACGGTGAGCCTGCGCGACCTCGGTTCCGCGCTGGCACTCGACGTCGCCGACGAGGGCACGCCCACCCTCGACGCGAAGGCCGTCTTCGCACGCGGCGCGACCACCGGCCCCGGCTCGGGCATCGGGCTCGCTCTGGCGCGGGAGCTGGCAGTGGCTGCCGGGGCTCGCATCACGCTGAGCGGGACCGCGCCAACCCGGTTCACACTGCTGCTCCCGCAGTCCGGGAACGCGTGACACGGTTGGGCACAAGCTTCTGGAGGCCGCCCCAGCCTTTCAGCGACGCTGCGCCGTCCATGCAGTTGCCTCCACCCTCAACCCAGCAGCCTGGACCAACGACCACCGCCTCCTGACCCAACTGCTTTATGTCGACCGCGCCAACCTGTCCAATCAGTTGCAAGACGGCCATCTCCTTTTGGACCTGCACCGGGTCGGCGTCACCCCGATGCCCGGATCACCTGCCCGCATCCTGCAACAGCTCAAAGGCCGCCTGCCTCTCCACGGAGACCACCCAACAGATCCACCTTGACAGCTATTCAGCTGTCGTCGGCGGTGTCAGCCTGTCGAGCGCAGGTAGGACCGGCATCTCTGGTCCCGGCGCAACGTGAAGAAGCAGGAACCCACCGAGACGGCCGCCCGGGCCGTGGCAGGAATCCCCCGCCCTCCTCCAGAGCGGGGAGCGGAAGAGCAAAGGTCCCGACCGCACCGAGAATTGCCAGATCGGTGCCTATGCCACCCCGCGTTCTCGCTCTGATCGACCGTGAGCACTCAGGCCGTCTTCAACATGTTCCCCGACGCGACCGTGGCGCCGACGCACGCCCCGGCTTCGCCACTAGCCTCGTGTCGGTGCACATCAGAAGCAAGGCGTCAGGACGCGAACCGGCGCTCGATCACAGGCTCGAGTCAGGTTCCGGGCGCCCTCCAGGCACCAGCCCCACGGTGGAGAACGCTACCGCCGAGTACGGGAGTGGAAGGGCCGGCAGCGAGGCCGACCACCTGGGCGAGCCCCGCAACCCGGCCGCGCCCGATCCCTCCATCTCCAAATGGCGCGTCCCTCTCGCCGCAACCGCGGTCGCAACCCCCCTCTACGTTCTATGGGCGGCGCTTCTCGCTACTGGAGGAGGCGATCTCGCGGCTCAACTTGCGTGGGCCGGGTTCATGGCGCGCCACCCGGGATCCGCTTACAACCTGTCGTGGCACGGCGGCATGCACATCTTCAACTACAGCGTCCTCGCCCCGGTGGCCATGGCGACGTTCGGTGTCAGGACAGTGTCCGTGGCCGCCGGGCTCGCCGGGACGTGGACTCTAGCAACCCTTCTGGTCCGGGCGAAGGTCCGAGGCACGCTATGGTCCGCGCTACTGGCAGCGCTGGCTGTGTGGTGCAACGTGGCCTCCGGACGGACCACGTTCGCGCTGGGCGCGGCCTTCGGGCTGCTGGCGCTTCTCGCACTCCACATCCCGCACAGACGTGTGGCCACTGTGACGTGCGCGGTGCTGGCCGCTCTCAGCACATGTACAAGTCCGGTCGCCGGAGCCTTCCTCGCTGTGGCCGGTGCTGCGTATCTGCTGGACCGGCAGTGGGCGAAGGCGGCCTCACTCATCGCTCCACCGATCCTGCTGACCGGCGCGGTCACACTTCTGTTCCCTTTCTATGGCGAACAACCCATGCCCAGGGACAAGCTGTGGATTCCACTGACCCTCTGCGCTGCCCTGTGGTGGGCCGCGCCTCGCGGCTGGCGCCTCGTGCGCTACAGCGCCGTCGCCTACGCCGTCGCCGTCCTTGTGACGTACTCCCTCGCGTCACCGATGGGCGCGAACGTGGACCGGCTGGCCATACTCACAGGACCCCCTGTTCTACTTGCGACGTTGCTGGCCCGCCTCCCGGTCCGTGCACCGCGTCACGCCCTCCCCCACGCCGTACTGGCGGCCGTGCTGGCCACCTGCACAGGCTGGATGATCAGCAACACATACGACGATGTGGCTGCCTCCCGCCCCTTGCCGTCATGGGCCACACACACCGACGGTGTGATCGCCGCGCTCGACCAACTGCACGCGGACCGCTTTCGCGTCGAGGTCGTCCCCGCCCATAACCATCGCGAGGCATACCTTCTCGCCCCGCACGTCAATCTGGCACGCGGCTGGAACCGTCAGCTCGACGTCGAGCGTGGCCACCTCTTCTACGACGGCACATTCAGCGCCGCAAGGTACCGCGCATGGCTGGATCGTTGGGCGGTGGGTCTGATCGTCCTGCCTGCCGGCCACCCCGACGGCGCCGGCCTCGAAGAAGCCAACCTCGTCAAGAAGCCACCCGGCTGGCTCAAGCCCGTATGGCGAGACGACGGCTGGGCCATCTACCGCCTGCAGAAACCCGAACCACTAGTGTCCGCCCCGGCGACTGTCCTCCGTACAGACGAAGCGAGCCTGGTCGTACACATGCCCTCACCAGGGTCGACAATCGTAAAAATCGCCTACTCTCCTTGGCTCAACGCACCAGGGGCATGTATCGAACGCGTTGGTGCCTGGACTCGGCTCACGGTCCCCGAACCAGGGGACTATCGACTCGGCTCGGCCTATCGCCTCCCGAGATGGAACGGCTGCAGCTGAACATGGGGGCGGTGCGAACGCTCCGGGGCCCGACAACCAAGGCCCCTCCGACAACTTGGAGTCGTACCGCGAACGGCCTACTGAGTGGTCAGCGGGGTCTCGCTGCTTCCGGCAATCCGACCGGCGGCCCCAGAGGCATGGCCGGGAGCGATCGACCGCTGGCCGGCCCGCGCACACGACGGGACACCCTCCGTAATCGGGGCGGCTGAAGAAGGTGGCACCGTCTACGCCCCCACGGCCTCAACGCCCTGGAGTTGGGCGACGAGGCAATCGTCGACACTGACCGGCCTCGATCTGATCTCCCGGCAGGGCGAGCGATGCGAATCTCCCGGCCGGTGTCGTGACGGCGCCACCCCGGGAGATTCGGCGTGCTGTCGCCAAACGGGGTCGGCCCGGACGCAGCCGTTCCAGCTTCTCCCGCGGGGTGCCAATGCGACAGTGACGCGCGGCCACCTGGACGCACATCACCTGATCAGCGATCATCGGCGGGGCTTCGGACGACTGCCAGCGGACCGGTGGAACGGTGCCACAGTGTCACCAGGCAGACAGGCTGACCCTGCGGCTGCCGTATCTCGGCAGCCTCATCCCTGCGGGTCAAGAACCAGCGCCTGGCTTCCGTCGGCTACGTGTGTGCGTTCTCCGCATTGACCGCCTCATCCGGCGCCAAGGCCCACTATGACCGGCGACGCAACGACGGAGACCGCCACACCCCGCCCAGCACAACCTCTTCAACCGCATGATCGGCTGCCTCCACCACTGCCTCACCCAACGCATCCACTACGACGAAGCGACCGCCTTCCCCGCATCAGCGAACCAACAACTCCCCGCACACTTCATGCCCGGAGCCGGGCGACGGGGTCGCAGCCATGGATTCGCGGCTCGACCAAGACCACGGTCAGTAAAGTCCCTGAGAAGTCCCTGGCGATACCCGGCATACCCGATCTTCTCGCTGAACAGCAGGTCAGAGCCCTGGCTGCCCGTCGCTGTCTGATGTAGATCAACTTCATGGGGCGGCGGGGGCCGGGGGCTGAGTGACTGCGGGGCCAACGCTGCCGCAGAGGCGTTGACCAGGGATTTTTCATCGTTGAAGTCCCTGCGATGTCGCAGACCGCGAGTCTCCTGAATCTCTGTCTTCCTTGTCTCTTCACACAGACGATGCAGGACACATCCGGTCAGAGCCACTGGGCGGTATTGACTGGCTACTCCTCGGGCTCCCAGGCGATCAGCTGCTCGAGCACCTGCTGGTCGCCCTGGATCTTCAGGTCGCTCAGCGTGAGGCGGCCCCAGACGAAGAGGAGCAGCTGCTCGGCCGTGCCCGTCGCCGAAGCGGAGGCGGGTGCGGCGTCGTCCGTGAGGGGCGCGGGCCAGGCGCCGGTACCGTCCAGCGCGAGGAGCCAGGAGTGTCCCTCGGTGGCGTGGTAGTGGATGGTGGCGGCCTCGTGCGGCCAGGCCTCCGGGGTGGAGTTGCAGGTGTCGAGGAACTCGGCCACGCCGTCGATCGCGACGTCCGCCGGCATCGGCTGCACGGTGCCTGCGGCGAGCTGGGCGTCGTAGGTGTGCACCAGCAGCTCGTGCACCCGGCGCCGGGCAACGCCCCGGGCATTCGCCGGCGACACGCCGGCGCTCCACCACGTCCAGCACTCGCGCTCCGGGCCGGCCTCGCGCAGCGCACTCAGCAGCAGCTCGTTCGCCTCGGCGTACCAGGCCAGCAGCGCCTCGTGCTCGCGCGGCACCTCCGCGGCACCCTTGGCCGGGGGAGCCTCGGCCGGGCCCGCGGCGACGATCGCGGCCCACCAGCGCTGGCCCGTACCCAGGTGCTGCACCAGATCGAACAACGTCCACTCGGGGCAGGATGGCACCGGCGCGTCAAGGCTGGGCGCGGCGGCAACCGCACTCCGGAACGCGGCCGACCGCTCGTCCATCAGTTGCAGCAGGGCGGAATACTCAAGACTCTCTGTCATATCGCTTGCCTATCACCCCAGCTCAGCCGACTGCACCGTGTTTTCCAGGCCGTCAGCTGCGGGAGTTGAGGCACCGAGATCCTCGAGGACTCCGGCGTCATCGCAGTTGCGCTGCCTGAGTACGCCAACGACGCGCAGGCGTCCGATGGTGTTCGGCCCCGGAGGGCCGGGCGACTCCGGCGTGGACGCCGTGGTCACCGGGATCAGCCGGTTCAGTCCCGAAATCCGCCGCAGGTTCGACATCGTCAGCTTCGACCCTCGTGGCGTGGGCCGAAGCAACCCGGTGACCTGCTCCGGCGATCTGCTCGCCCGGCGTCCCTCACCACTCCTCAGGACTGCACGTCCGGACAACTCGTGCCGCGTGGTGGCACTGCCAGGCCCGTCAGGTAGCCGTTGACGGCGCGCTCCATGCAGGGGCCGCGGGTGGCCGGCCTCCGGACGACGCCGACAGCAGCCCCGACGGAGTACGGACTCGCCCTCGTCAGACCGGGGCCTCGCCCGTCGGTGAAGGCCACACATGTGGCCGCAGGACCATGAGCGAGCCCTCCGAGGTCGCCACCATGGCAAAGGGGAACCGGTCGAGCTCGACACAGAGGGCCACGTCATCAGGGTGGACTCCTTGACGCACACCCTCCGCCAGCTCGGTCGCGGCGCGCGACGTGGCAGCGCGGCGGAGGGAGTCAGCAGCATCGGTCACGGTTCCGGCGGCCCTCCCGGCGATGTACTGAGCGCACGCCAGGTCCTCATCGGCCCGACCGTCCTCGCCCGTGACGACGAACGTCACGCTGTCACTGCCGCGTGCCCGCAGGAGCCGAGCCGTTGCCTCCGCGACCACGAAGCCGGCGCACAGCACCAGGTGCGCGTCCTTCACCGCGAGCGCGCCGACCGTCCCTGCCGTGGTCTTCTGCACAACGGTCCGGCCGCCGAGGTCCATGGTCCGCAGCAGGCCCGGCGAGTTGACGGCGTCGAACCCGGGCGCGGGCGGACCGTCCTTGATCGCCACCCAGTCCGGGTGGCGTTCCTTGAGCGCCAGGGCCTCGTCGAGCGATTCGGCGAGAACGATTCGCTCCGCACCCTGGGCGAAGGCCCAGGCAGCGACGGTGAACGCGCGCATGACGTCCACCACCACCGCCACGGGAGGGACTTCGGCCAGATCGGCGATGCCGAGGAAACGAGTATTCATTCCGGTCATGATCGCGCACGACCGCCCGGGGACGCCCGGCGCGTGACGCGCATCACGCGATGAGTCGCGGCCGGCCATGCCTCCGGCCCGGGTGCGTGGCCGTGGAGTCGACGGAAGTCCCGCCGCTATGGTGGGCCGATGACGTCGATCAAGCAGTTCCAAGTCACCTTCGACTGCGCCGAACCTGAGCGCGTCGCCCGCTTCTGGTGCGAGGTGCTGGGGTATGTCGTATCGCCGCCGCCGGAGGGGTTCGACACGTGGGAGGCCTACAAGGACTCCCTGCCGCCCGGTCAGCAGCTGACAGGGTTCGCCTGCGCCGATCCCACGGGTGTGGGCCCGCGCATGTACTTCCAGCGCGTCCCCGAGGGCAAGGTCGTCAAGAACCGGGTGCACCTCGACGTACGGGTCGGCACCGGGCTCGTGGGCGAGGAGCGCCTCGCCGCACTGGAGTCCGAGTGCGCACGGCTGCTCCCGCTCGGCGCGGTACGCGGGCAACTGCTGCTTGCCGACGACGAGAACGAGTCGTGCCTCAACATGCAGGACGTCGAGGGCAACGAGTTCTGTCTCGACTGACCGGCAGGACCACCCGCCGCCCGGACCGGGTCAACCGGCGCGAGCAGCAGGTCTTGTGACGCTTCGTCAGGCAACGGCGGTTCCCTCGAGCTGGACCATCCGGCCGGGGATCGCCAGTCGCTTCACCCCTAGCCTCGTGGGCGCTCAGCACAGCAAGCGTCTCGGCAGCGAAATCGCGGGTGGCCCGCTCAGGCCCCGATCGTGTGGAAGTCCCGCCGCAGCTCAGCGAATCCGCGTTCCTCGCGGCTGGGATGGACGCGGTTCGTGAGCAGGATCGCGTAGCGGCCGGCCTCCGGGTCGATCCACAGGCTCGTGCCGGTGAAGCCCGTGTGCCCGTACGACGCCGGACCGAAGCTGTCGCCCACCGGCGAACCGGCCGGGTCCTGCCCCTGCCAGGCCAGTGCGCGGCGCAGGTTGAGGTGGTCCGTGCGCGGAGCGGTCATGACGGTCAGGGTGCCCGGCCTCAGAAGCGGCGGGCCACCGCCGAGCAGGCTGCACGCAAGCCGTTCCAGGTCCGCGAGGGTGGCGAAGAGGCCCGCGTGCCCGGCGACGCCGCCGAGCACCACCGCGTTCTCGTCGTGCACCTCGCCGACGACGGTCCGGCCGCGCCAGGGGCAGGCTTCGGTGGCCACCGCGCGGGCGCGGCCCGCGGGCCCCGGCCGGAAACCGGTGTCGGTCAGGCCGAGGGGGGCGCTGACGAGGTCGTTCATCAGGTCGTCCAGGCCCTGGCCGGTGGCCTGTTCGGCGATGAGGCCGAGCAGGATGAAGCCCTGGGAGGAGTACGTGACCTGGGTTCCGGGCTCGGCATTGCGCGGCAGTGGACCGAGCGCCGTGAGCAGCGACTCGCGGGTGGGGTGGTCACGGTAGAGCGGGACACCGCCCGGCAGTCCGGAGGTGTGGTCGAGGAGTTGGGCGACCGTACGACCGGCATGCGGGCTGTCGGAGTAGCGAGCCAGGTGGTGCCCGACGGTGTCGTCGAGGCGGAGGACGCCCCGGTCGACGAGGGCCATGACGACCAGGCCGACGATCGGCTTGGTCACGGATGCGAGGTCCCAGAGGTCCTGGCCGTCAAGAGCCGGTCCGTCGAGCGCGCGGGTACCGGTCCAGCCGCGATCGTACGGCCCAGCGGCGTCGCCCAGCGACCAGGCGGCGCCCGAGTAGAGGCCCCGCGCCCGGCCGTCGTCCAGGAGCCCGCGGCGGGCGGCGGCGGGGGATCCGTCGTCGGCGCTCACCGCGTCTCCCTCGCCTCTTCGCGTCCGTTCACAGGCATCCTGGCGCCGTTGTCGCCGCCCGCGGGGCGCTCCGGGACCAGCCCCAGCCGTACGCCGGGCTGCGCGGCCAGGCTCGCCGACACCGCGGCGGCGGCGGAGTGCACCATCGGCCCGTACAGCCGCGCGGCCGCTTCGTCGAGCGTGAAGGCGAGCCCGGTCAGCACCAGGGCACCGACCGCGCGGCCCGTCGCGTCGCGCACCGGGGCGGCGAGCGCGCGCCGGTCGAACCAGGCGTCGCTGCCGTCGAAGGCGTAGCCGTCACTGGTCGCCGAGGCCAGGGCCTCACGGGTCGTGTCGTCGGCGGGTGCTCCGTCGGGGCCGGCCGACAGGAGTTCGCACTCCTCGGCCGGCAGAGCGGCCAGCAGGGCGAGGCCCGCCGCTCCTGCGGTCACGTGTTCGCGGGAGCCGGGGGGCAGGGCGAGCCCGAGTCCTTGCGCCGGCGCGCGCACGTCGAGATGAATGACGGTGCGGTCGTCACGCACCGCGTACGAGGCGAACAGGCCGGTGCGTACGCGGAGTTCGTCCAGAACCGGGCCGACCCGGCGCAGCACGGCGTCGTCGGCGAGCGCGCCCGCAGCGAGCCCGAGGAGCCGAGGCCCCGGCCGGTAGCTGCCGCCGGTGGCCGCTTCGGCGTAACCCGACGCGGCAAGGGCGCGCAGCAGGCGGTGCACGGTGGGTTTGGCGAGTCCCGTCCGGCGGGCGAGGTCCGCAAGGCGGTGCGGCGCACCCGGGCCGGCGAGGGCCGCCAGCACTTCCATCGCTTTGTCGACCGGGCCGGGCGCGGGCGGAGCAGCGTCCGGACTCGGGCCTTCGGACACGGCGGCTGACGCGGCGGCGGGAGGCCGCTGCTGCGGACGACTGTTGACCGGTTTCCCCATGTGGCCTACCTTACCCGAACTGCATTCCATTCACCGGAACGAGCGTGTTGTCCAATGGAACGAATATGTGAAGGGGGAGGCGGCCCGCGCGTCGGGTACTCCCGCCGTTCGGCGCTGCGCCTGAGCGGTCTCGCGGTGCCCGCCCTCGTCGCCCCGGCCCTGCTCGCCGGATGCGGAGCGCCGTCCGCGGCCTCCGCCGGCAACGTGCTGCGGGTCTCCCAGACCGGGGACCCCAAGACGATGGACCCGCACAAACAGGGCGACATGACGTCGATGAACGCCCTGATCAACATGTTCGACACGCTCACCACGCGGGGCCGCGACAACTCCCTCCAGCCACGGATCGCCGTCTCCTGGAAGGCCGTCGGGCCGAAGGTGTGGCGGTTCGAGCTGCGCCGCGGCGTCACCTTCCACAACGGCGAGCCGTGCGACGCGGAGGCGGTCCGGTTCAGCATCGAGCGGCTGCTCGACCCTGCCACCAAGTCACCCATCGTGGAGCTGCGTTACGTCGAGCGCGTCACCGTGGCCGACCGGTACACGGTGGATGTGCACACCTCGGTGCACGATCCGATCCTGCCCGCCAAACTCTCCCTGTTCGGCGGCGTCGTCGTACCCCCGCGCTACCTGGCGAAGGTCGGCGACGAGGGCTTCGCCGCACACCCTGTGGGTACCGGCCCGTTCACGTTCCGGCGCTGGCAGCGCGACCACGAACTGCGCCTCGCCGCCTACGACCACCACTGGCAGGGCCGCCCGCACGTCGACGAGCTCGTCTTCGTGCCCGCCCCCAACTCGTCGTCCGCACTGGCCGCACTGCAGAGCGGCGGCGTCGACATCGTGGCGGGCATGACCCCGGACGCCGCCCAGCAGCTGGCCGGATACCCGGGCGTGCGGATCGACCATCACACCGGCATCCGTACCTCGTACCTGTCGCTCGACACCCTGGCCGAGGGGCCGTTGCGCGACCGGCGCGTGCGGCAGGCGCTCAACCACGCAGTCGACGTGCCCCTGCTCATCAAGGCGGTGCTCGGCGGCAACGCCACCGAGGTCCCGGCGATGATCCCGCGCGGCGCGTTCGGCTTCGACACGTCCGTGAAGCCGTACGAGCGTTCGCTCGCGAAGGCCCGCGCGCTGCTCGCCGAGGCCGGACATCCCGACGGCATCAGCACCTCGATCACCGCCTCCAACCTGGACGCGAACGTCGCCGAGGCCATCTCGGGCCTGCTGGCCCGCGCCGGTATCCGCGCCAAGGTGAACCTGCTCGACCCGGGCACGTACTCCCAGCGCCTGACCTCCTCCAACCACGGCGCTCTCGGCCCGATGTACCTGGCCGCGTCCACCGTCTGGACCATGGATGGCGAGAGCATGCTCCAGTCGAACGTGCGCAGCGACCGGCGGCAGAGCCGCTGGCACAACAAGCGCGCCGACCAACTCGTGGACCGCGAGGAGCTGTCCGTGGATCCGGCCGTGCGCCGCCGCGCCTTCTCCGAACTTCAGCAACTGATCAAGGACGAGGCGCCGTTCGTGCCCCTCTACCAGATCGACAACATCTATGTGCACAACACCCGGCCGAGCTGGACGCCCGGCGCCGCAGGGGTGCTGGACATGGCGAGCGCGAAGGTGGCCGTGTGATGAGCCAGACCCTGACCGCGCCCGGTGTGCGGGTCACCGGGCCCAGTCGCGCGTGGACCGTGCTGCGGCCCGCCGTCTCCCGCCTGGGCACCGCGCTGCTGGTGCTGCTGTGCACCGCGACCGTCGCGTTCTTCCTGGTGCGCCTGTCCGGCGACCCGGTGAAGGTGATGCTGCCGCCCGACGCCACCGCCCAGCAGGAGAACGTGCTCCGGCACAGCCTCGGCCTGGACCGGCCGCTCGTCACGCAGTATCTGGACTATCTGTGGGGCCTCCCGCGCTTCGACTTCGGCAACTCCCTCTTCTACAACCAGCCGGTCCGCGCGGTTCTCGCCGACCGCATCCCGGCCACCCTGCTCCTCGCGGCGGGCGCCCTCGTGGTGACGCTGGTGATCGCTCTGCCCGCCGGCACCATCGCGGCGATGCGGCGCGGCAAGGCCGCGGACCGCGGTGTCATCACGGCCGTCCTGATCGGCCAGTCGACTCCCGCGTTCTGGGTGGGCATCCTGCTCATCCTCGTGTTCGCGGTCGGTCTGCACGCGCTCCCCGCCTCCGGATACGGCACGTTCGCGCATCTGGTGCTGCCGTCGATCACGCTGGCCGTCTACTCGGTCGCCGTCGTCGCGCGGCTGCTGCGCTCCTCGCTGATCGACGTGCTCGGCTCCGACCACATCCGTACGGCCCGCGCCCGCGGCCTCGGCCCGGTGCGCACGGTGCTGCGGCACGGGCTGCGCAACGCGTCGCTGCCCGTGGTGACCGTCGTCGGCCTGGAGGTCGGCAGCCTGCTCGGCGGCGCGATCCTCACCGAGCAGGTCTTCTCCTGGCCGGGTGTCGGCCAGCTGACCGTGCAGGCCATCGCCAACCGCGATTTCCCCCTGGTACAGGGCACCGTGCTGCTGTTCGCCGCCACGTTCGTCGTGGTGAACCTGCTCGTGGACCTGTCCTACGGCCTCCTCGACCCGAGGGTGAGGAACTCCCGATGACCACCACCACCGCCCCCGCGGCCACCGCCGCAGCCCCGGCTCCTGCCTCGGCCGCGCCGTCCGTGCTGCGCTCGCTGCTGCGCAACCGGCTCGCCGCCGTCGCGCTCCTCTTCCTCCTCCTGATCGTCGTGTGCGCCCTCTTCGCGCCCCTGATCGCTCCCGCCGACCCGGGCGCCCAGAACCTGCTGGGCCGGCTCCGGCCCCCCGCCTGGCAGTCCGGCGGCAGCGCGGACCACCTCCTCGGCACCGATCAGCTCGGCCGCGACCTGCTCGCCAGGGTCATCTACGGCACCCGGGTCTCGCTGCTCGTCGGGGCCGGAGCGGCCCTGCTGGCCGGGGTCATCGGGACCGTCGCGGGCCTCGCCTCCGGCTACCTCGGCGGCTGGACCGACCGCGTCGTCATGCGCGTCGCGGACGTCCAGCTGGCTTTCCCCGCGATCCTGCTGGCGCTCGCCGTCGTCGGCTTCGTCGGCTCGGGCCTCGGCTACGTCATCCTGGTGATCGGCATCACCGGCTGGGTGTCGTACGCCCGCGTGGTGCGCTCCGAAGTGCTGTCGCTGCGCACCCGCGACTTCATCACCGAGGCCCGCGCGATCGGCGTCGGCGACCGGGCGATCATGCGCCGGCACCTGCTGCCCAACGTCATGGCACCGCTGGCCACGATCGGCACCCTGCACATCGCGTCGGCCATCGTCGCCGAGGCCTCGCTGAGCTACCTGGGCCTCGGCGTTCCGAAGGAGACGGTGACCTGGGGCGGGATGCTCTCGGACGGGCAGCTCTACCTCGGCACGTCCTGGTGGATCGCCGTCTTCCCCGGCATCGCGCTCATGTTCACCTCGCTGTCCATCAACATCCTGGGCGACGCGCTGCGCGACGTCGCGGACCCGAAGGCGTACCGCCGATGACCGACTCCGCACAGACCCCGCCGACCACACCCGTCCTCGAATTCCGGGACCTGCGCGTCGACTTCGCGCTCGCCTCCTCGACCGTGCACGCGGTACGCGGGGTGAGCTTCGCGGTGAACGCCGGCGAGACCCTCGCCGTCGTCGGCGAGTCCGGCAGCGGCAAGTCGGCCACCGCACTGTCCGCACTGCGTCTCAACCCCGAACCGCCGTGCGTGTACGCCGGAGGGCAGGTGCTGCTCGACGGCAAGGACGTACTCGCCCTGCGCGAGAAGGAGTTGCGCAAAGTCCGCGGGGCACGGATCTCCATGGTCTTCCAGGACCCGATGACCAGCCTCGACCCCTTGCAGCGGGTGGGCGACCAGGTGTCCGAGGTGCTGCGGCTGCACGGCGACCACACCCGCGCCGAGGCCCGCCGGGCGGCGCTGACCGCACTGGACGAGGTCGGCATCCCCGACCCTGAACGGCGCTACGGCCAGTACCCGCACGAACTCTCCGGCGGTCTGCGCCAGCGCGTCATGATCGCCTCCGCGCTCGTGGCCCGCCCCAGCGTCCTCATCGCCGACGAGCCCACCACGGCGCTCGACGTGACCGTGCAGCGGCAGATCCTGGAGCTGCTCGTGAGCCTCCAGCGACGCCACGGCATGGCCGTCCTGCTGATCACCCACGACCTGGGCGTCGTCGCCGAGACCGCCGACCGGGTCGTCGTCATGCGGCACGGCGAGGTCGTCGAGACCGGCGACGTGCAGCAGGTGTTCACCCGCCCCACCGCTCCGTACACCCGCGATCTGCTGGCCGCCACTCCCCGACTGGAGCCCGTCGCATGACCACGAACCCGCTGCTGGAATTCGACGGACTGCGCAAGGAGTTCCCCGGCCGCCCGCCGAGCGTCGCCGTCGACGACGTCTCCCTCACCGTCCGGGAGGGCGAGACCTTCGCCCTGGTCGGCGAGTCCGGCTGCGGCAAGACCACGCTGACGCGGCTGCTGCTGCGGCTGCTCGAACCCACCGCGGGCAGCGTGCGGTTCGACGGCACGGACCTGCTGGCGCTGAACGGCGCCGCGCTGAAGCCGCTGCGCCGGCAGATGCAGGTCGTGCTCCAGGACCCGTACTCCAGCATGAATCCGCGGATGCGGATCGCCGACATCGTCGGGGAGCCGCTCGTCACCCACGAGGAGTGGGCGCGTGGGCGGCGCGGCCGGGCCAGGGTGCGCGACCGGGCCGGCGAGCTCCTGGACTCCGTCGGCCTGGACGCGAGCATCCTGGACCGGTATCCGCACGAATTCTCCGGCGGTCAGCGCCAGCGCATCTCCATCGCGCGGGCTCTGGCGCTGGAACCGCGGCTGGTCGTGCTCGACGAGCCGACGAGCGCGCTCGACGTGTCCGTGCAGGCCCGCGTCCTCGACCTGCTCGCCGAACTCCAGGACCGCCTCGGGCTGACCTACTTCTTCATCTCGCACAACCTGGCGGTCGTCCGCCAGATCGCCGACCGGGTGGCCGTGATGCGCCAGGGCCGCATCGTCGAGTCCGGCACCGCCGACCAGGTGTTCACCGCGCCCGAGGACGCGTACACCCGGCGGCTCCTGGACGCCGTACCGGTCCCCGACCCCGGGCGCCGGATCCTGGGGAGCGTTCCGGCATGAGCTCCGGAAAAGCTCTAGGACCGGGGCCCCGACAGGACCAGGCCCGCCGCCCCGAGCAGGGCGCCGGTGTCCGCGGCCTCGCCGAGCACCACGGTGGGGACCTCACCCCCGCCGAGCACATCGGCGCGCAGCCGGGACTCGACCAGGGCCCGGAACGGCTCACCGCCGTCGAGCGCCTCGCCGTGCAGCACGAACAGTCCGCAGGCGAAGAGCTGCTGGACGGTGGCCAGGCCGAGCACCAGGTTCTCCGCGTACCGCGCGACGAGATCCGCGGCGGCCGGGGCGCCGGACGCCGTCAGGGCCGCCAGGGTGCCCGCCCCGGGAGCGAACCCCTGCTCGGCGGCGCGCTCGCACAGCCAGCGGGTCGTCGCCACGGTCTTCCAGCAGCCGCGCCGTCCGCAGGTGCAGAGCTCACCGCTCGCGGTGACCGTCATATGGGCGCCGCTGCGGCCGCCGGCGGGGGCCAGCACCTCGCCCTCGTACTGGATGCCGACGCCGAGGACCTCACCGGTCGCGACGGAGGCGAACGAGCGCCGGCCGCGCCCCGCGCCGAACCAGCGGTCGCCGAGCACCTGAACCCGTGCCCGGTGCTCGATCCGCACCGGAACGCCGGTCAGCTCCGCGAGCCGGCACGCCACCGGGTAGCCGCGCAGCGCCGGGGCGTCGTTCACCTCGATGATCCGGCCCGCCGCCGGGTCCACCACACCGGCGGCGGCCACGCCCACGCCGAGCAGGTCCTGCCCCGCGAACACGGCGGCCGCCTCCCGCAGCGCCGCGTCGACGACGGCCGGGTCCGCGCTGCCCGCGTCGAAGCGGGCCTCCGTCCGCTCGCGGACGGCTCCGGCGCGGGTGAGCAGCGCGGTGCGCACGAGCCCGGGCAGCACTTCGGCGGCGCCCAGCACACCGACGTCCCGACCGGCCGGCTCCTCCGGCTGCGGATCGGGCACCAACCGCAAAGGAATACGTTCATGCGCCATGCGCCGACTCTGTCATGCCTCCGGACCGGGGAGACAGTGGCATGACCCACCGCAATCTGACCGAGGCCACCTGGCGCGAGACGCGGGCGGCGGGGGCCGACTCGATCGCCGTCCTGCCGATCGGTTCGCAGGAGCAGCACGCCGAGCACCTGCCCATGGGCACGGACACGATGCTCGCCGACGCCATCGTCTCCCGGGCTCTGGCCCTGCTCGACGAGCGGGCCGCCGCGGGAGAGGACGTGCCCGGTCTCGTACGCCTGCCGACGCTGCCGTACGGGCACAGCCCGCACCATCTGTTCGCGGCGGCGCTGACCCTGTCCGCGCCGGTCCTCGGCCTGGTCCTGGACGAGCTCCTCGACTCGTTGGCCGCCTGCGGCTACCGCCGGGTGCTCGTCGTCAACGGACACGGCGGCAACGACGAGATCATGCGCCTCGCGGTCAAGCGGTTCGCGCTGCGCGCCGACGTGACGGCTGCCGCCTGCTCGTACTGGACGCTGACGGACACCGGTGAGCCCGAGGCGGACGCGGATACCCCGGACGAACAGCACGCCGAGCTGGTGCCCGGGCACGCCGGCTGGTTCGAGACGTCGCTGATGCTGGCCGCGCATCCGGCGCTGGTACGGACCGAGCGGGCCCGGCACGCGCCGGTCGAGCCGCCTCCCCTGTTCGACAAGCCGCCCTACCCCGGGCTGACCGTGGAGCGGCACGGCGAGTGGGAGCGGGTGGGCGGCGCCACCGACGACGCGGCCGGGGCCGACGCCGCGCACGGCGAGCGCCTGCTCGACCGGCGCGCCCGCGGCCTGGCCCGCGCGGTCCTCGCCTTCGACGCCGCGTCGCGCCCCCTCGCCTGATCCTGCCGCCCCTCACACGTAAGGAACCGTCCATGAAGATCACCGAGGTCGACGTCCACGTCGTCAATCTGCCCCTGGTCAACCCGTTCACCAGCTCGTTCGAGACGAAGACCGGAGAGACGCGCACCGTCGTGCGCATCAGGACGGACACGGGCGTGGAGGGCTGGGGCGAGACGATGTGGGGCCGCCCGGTCGCCGCGATCGTCCGCGACCTCGCCGAGGACCTGATCGGCACCAGCCCGTTCGCCCTGGAGTCCTTCCACCGCCGCCACCACATGGTGCCGTTCTTCTACGGCTACCTGGGTTACGCCGCGCTGGCCGCGATCGACGTGGCCTGCTGGGACGCCATGGGCAAGGCCACCGGGCAGTCGGTGACCGACCTGCTGGGCGGACCGGTCCGCGGCGAGGTGCCGCTGACCGCGCTGATCACCCGGGCCGACGCACCCGGCGCCGCCGCGGGCGACCTGCCGCGGGCACTGGCCGAGCACACCGAGCGGGTGGTGGCCGAGGGCGGGTTCACGGCCGTGAAACTCAAGGGAACCAAGGACGTCCAGGGCGATGTCGCGATCCTGCAGGCGGTACGCGCCGCACTGCCCGAGGTGAACCTGCGCGTCGACCCGAACGCCGCCTGGTCGGTGCCGGACTCGATCCGGGCAGGCATCGCGCTGGAGGAGCTGGACCTGGAGTACCTGGAGGACCCGTGCGTCGGGATCGAGGGGATGAGCCAGGTCCGTCAGAAGGTGCGCATCCCGCTGTGCACCAACATGTGCGTGGTCCGCTTCGAGGACTTCGCGCCCGCGATGCGCCTCAACGCGGTCGACGTGATCCACGGTGACGTCTACAAGTGGGGCGGCATCGCTCCGACGAAGGCACTGGCCGCACACTGCGAGACGTTCGGCCTCGGCATGAACCTGCACAGCGGCGGCGAACTGGGCATCGCGACGGCCGCACATCTCGCGGTCGTCGCCAGCACCCCGGTGCTGTCGCGCGCCATCGACTCCATGTACTACCTGCACGCGGACGACATCATAGAGCCGCTCACGCTGGAGAACGGCAGCCTGCGGGTGCCGGACGGTCCGGGGCTAGGCGTCACCGTCGACGAGGCGAAGCTCCGCCACTACGCCGAGGTCAACGCACGCGAGGGAGACCTGACCAAGTGACGACCGACAGCCTCCGCACCGGCCGCCGGGCCGTCACCACGGCCGGTGCCCCCGCCCCGATCGGCGGGTACAGCCAGGGCATCGCGGCGGGCCCGTACCTGTTCACCTCCGGGTTCGGCCCGCAGGACCCGGTCACGGGCTCGCTGGGCGACACCATCGAGGAACAGACCCGCCAGGTCCTCGCGAACGTGAGCGCCCTCCTCGCCACGGACGGGCTGACGCTCGACGACGTGGTGAAGGCGACCGTCCATCTCCAGGACGTGCACCGTGACTTCGCCGGCTTCGACCGGATCTACCGGGAACACTTCGGCGACCCGCGTCCGGCACGCACCACGGTCGGCTCCGAACTGATGGGCATCCTCGTGGAGATCGACGTCGTGGCCCTGCGCCGGAACCCCTGATCCGGGACACGCGCGTGCGGGCCGGACCGTCGTCGGACGGTCCGGCCCGCAGCGCCCGTCAGTCCCCGGGGTGGGCCATCGCGTCGATGGCGACCGCCGCCGCCAGGACGGTGGCGGGGTCGGCACCCGGCCCGACGTCGAGGCCGTAGGTGTCCCGGAGGCGGAACCACTTCTTCGACACCTCGGCCACCTTGTAGCCGTCGCGCTCGATCGTGTATTCGTGGTCGAGGATGTTCCCGACCACGCGCAGGTCCTCGCCTTCCTCCTGCTTGATCCGCCACCGGTCGCGCAGCGGTCCGATGATGGCCTTCTTGACGATGGCCACCCGCTGACCTTCGGCGTCCTCGATCGCCATCGAGTCCTTGATCCTCAGCGGCCGGCTCTGCACCGTCGCGACGCGCCGCCCGTCGCGGTCCTCGATGTGGTAGGTCCGGCGGGCCCGCAGTGCCTTGCCGTTGACCTTGTACTGATGGTCGCCGGACTCGTCGTCGATCCAGTAGTCGTCGCCGATGGAGATCATCTTCTGCTTCATCCGGAAACGGGTCACGCCCTCGCCGTGGTCGAACGCGCGATTGGCGTGACGGCGGTCCTTGCGCTCCTGGAACATCGCACGTCCTTCCCGCCGTCTGTCGAGGGGAGCGGGCCGGGTTCCGTGACGGCAGTCCCACCTTTCCTATCCCGCTCGCGGCGGGCCCGCACCTTCTGGGAAGCGCCTCGGGCCGACCGGTGTCTCAGGCCGACAGGTGCTCCAGCACCGAGCGCATCGCCCGGCGCACCGCCTCGCGCGACTCCTCCGTCAGGTCGAGGGTCTCGAAGGCGTGGCGGCCGTTCGGTACGTCGACCACCTCGACGTCCGCCCCGCACTTCGCGGACGCCTCCAGGAACTCCTCGACGGTGGCGGCGATCCCCGGCGACTCGCGCCCCACCCGTGTGATCACGACGGGCAGCGTGCCCGCGCCCGCCACCGCGTCCGCCGGACGGTACCGGCCGTCCACCGGTCCCCAGGCGGGGAGCGGGACCAGGACCGGATAGGAGGCCGCCAGGCAGCGCAACCAGGCCGGCGGCTGCCTCAGCCAGTCCGCCGCCATCAGGCCGCCGCCCGAGAAGAACCACAGCGCGATCCGGTCCGCGTCCACCCGCGGATCGGCCCGGACCAGCTCCACGGCGGCTGCCACGTCGGCTGCGGCGCGTGGATAGTCGGCCATGTCGTGCAGCCGGTGGTCGAGGGTCACACCGACCACCCCTTCCGCGGCCGCGTACCGCGCGTATCCCTGCGGGGTCGGCCAGTCACGCGGCGTCGGCAGCACGCCGTCGGGCACCGGCCCGCCGTGCACGACCACCAGCGCCGGGAGGGGGCCCTCGGCGTCCGGAACGTAGAGATCCACGTTTCCGTTCCGTTCGCGCGGGAGTTCCGGCACGTCCAGCAGGAACGGCCGCAGGTGCGCGGGCGGCTCCGCCGAACCGGGAGCCACCAGGTGGTGTCCTTCGTCCGCGGCGGCCCGCAGCAGGACATCGGCCAGTTCGGCCGGGAGGGACAGCATCGGCCAGTGCCCGGTGGGAAGTTCGAAGAACGACACCCGGGGATCGGCCAGCGGCAGGAGAACGGGGTCGCCGAAGTCCACCCGCTGCTGGACCAACTCGATACTGGAGCCGTTGGCTTGGCACAGCACCCCGGTGACGGGCAGCCCGGCCGCCTCGCCGGTCAGCCGCAGCGGCTGGAGCAGGGTGCGCACCGGCTGGGGCGAGGCAAGGGCGGTGAGCCGGTCCAGCGCCGCTTCGGGGATGCCGGCGGTGCTGCCCCAGCGCTGCCACTCGTCGCGGCCAGGCGGGGCCAGGCCCGGGTCGGCGCCCTCCGCACCGGCACGCTCGATCACCTCCGCGCGCGCGGACGGGTCCGCGACTGCGGCCAGGGCGGGCATCCCGTCCTGGCCCGGCCCCGTGTCCAGGCAGACGATCCGGCCGATGCGCCCGGCGCGGCGGTCGGCGGCGCCCAGCACCGGGTAGGTGCCGTAGTCGTGGCCGACCAGGACGATCTCCTGGTCCGGGCCGGCCTGCGCGCTCACCGAGTCGACCAGCGCGAGCACGTCCTCGATGTGCGTCTCCAGGTCGATCCCGTCCGTCACGGCGCCTCGCGGCCCGCCGAGACCGGTGAGGGCCGCCGTGTGCACCCCGGCACCCGCCGTGGCCAGGCAGGCAGCGGTGTCCTCCCATACGTGCGCGCCGGTGAACATGCCCGGCACCAGGATGAACTCGGTCATGGTCCTCTCCTCCGTGATCGTTGTCGACGGACCGGACACGATCGCCCGGCCGCCCTCGCCGGTACCGTAGAAGCTCCCTCAGAGGGAGGTTCAAGTGTTCACCTCGCACGACGGCCTGTGCAGCATCGGCGAGCTCGCCGAGAGCGCGGGCGTCACCGTCAAGGCCGTCCGCTTCTACTCCGACAACGGTCTGCTGCCGGAGGCGTCCCGCAGCGTGGGCGGGCATCGCCGTTACGGCCCCGACGCCGTCGGCCGGCTGCGGCTGCTCCGCTCCCTGCGCACCCTCGGGCTGCCGGTGCGCGAGGTGCGCCGCGTACTCGGCGAGGAGGAGGACGCGGCGGGCAGCGTGCTGGAGGGCGCCGTCGCAGGTCAGTTGCGCGAGCTCGGCTCGCAGCTCACCGCGCTGCGGTGGCGGGAGGCGGGGTTGCGGCTGGTGCTGGAGTGCCCGCCCGAGGAGCGGGCCGACCGGTTGCGCCTGGTCGGGGCGGTAGCCACCCCGCCGAACACCGGTGCACTGGCGCGGTTCTGGCGTGCCTGGCTGCCGCCGCGGATGCCGGCCCGGGCGACGGCCGCGTTCCTGGAGGTGGCGGTACCCCAGCCTCCCGACGACCCCGAGCCGGCCCAGGTGCTCGCCTTCGCGCGGCTGTACGCCCTCGTGACCCGCCCGTGCACGGGTGCCGAGCGGCCCCAGCCCGAGGCCCACCATGGCTCGGGGGCCCGTGCGTCCGCCGCTCTGTACGCGGGGCTCGCGCAGGCGTACGAGCTGGCCGGGACACAGCTGCGCCGGGGCGCCGGGCCGCGCCCCGGCGAGGAGCTGGACAGCTTCGTGGACGCGTACGCGAGCGCGTACGGCAGTCGGGACACCCCGGCGTTCCGCCGCCTGCTCGCCGGTCAGCTCGCCGCCGACCCGCGGATCGACCGCTACTGGGAACTGACGGCCGACGTGATCACCGCACCGGGCAGCCCTCTGGAGCCGACCCCCGGGTCCGCGCACGACTGGCTGTTCACCGCGCTGGACGAGCAGACCGCCGCGGCAACGGGCTGAGGCGTGCGGCGGCGCCACGGCACCGGCGCCCGGCGTCAGCGCGTCTGTGCCGTGATCGCCCACCGCTCGTGGTCGCGCCAGGCTCCGTCGATGAACAGGAAGTCGGGCGAAAAGCCCTCCAGCCGGAATCCCGCTCTGCGCACCAGGGCGATCGAGCCCGTGTTGCCGGGCTGGATGTTGGCCTCCAGGCGGTGCAGACCGAGCGGTCCGAAGGCGTGCCCGAGGACGAGGCCGAGCCCCTCGCTCATCAGGCCGCGTCCGGTCGCGTGGGCGAAGCCGCCGTAGCCGATCGCGCCGCAGCGGAATCCGCCCATGACGATGTTGTTGATGTTGATGAACCCGGCGATCGCACCGTCGGCCGGGCTCCCGGCCTCGCCGTGCCGCTCGCACACCAGGAACCCGGACCTCGTCGGGTCCTCGATGAGCGCCCCCGCGTAAGCGGCGTACGCGTCCGGCTCGGCGGGCGGGAACAGCCAGGGCCGGTGCTGCTCCCGGCTCTCCCGGGCACGGGCGGTGAACTCGTCCGCGTCGGCGTGCGTGAAGGGGCGGATCGCCGTGCGCGGACCCTGGGCCAGGTAGGTGGTGTCGGACATCGGGCCAGCGTAGATCGTCGCCGCCCGGCCCGTCGGGGCCGGGCGGCGAAGAGCGCCTACTTCGTGCGCCTGCGGAAGACGTAGGCCCCGCAGGCCATACCGGCCAGGAACATCACGATCAGCCACACGTACAGCGGCATGGTCACCAGCGGGACGATGAGGCGGACCTGGACCTCTTCGGTGTTCTCCGCGATGAACACGATTGACAGGACCGCGATGATGATGACGAGGATGCGGGCCGGTGTGAACGCGCCCGTGCTGCCTTTGCTGCCGCTCGACACATCCTTCGGACTCATGAAGCGGCCCCTTCCTGGGTCTGATGCGCCACCGCCCCCGGAGCACCAGGATGGCTCCATCCGGGTGCCGGGGGGCGGTGCTGTACGGCCATTCGAGTGACGGCCGTGACCCCTGCTACCGCATCACTTCCCCGTGCCGCCGACCACGGGCAGCTCCAGCACTCCGGTGTCCCCGGGCGCGCTGACGACCGTGACGGGCTTGATGCCGCGGTTCCCGAAGTACGCGCTGTCGCTGCCCGCGATCACGAATTCCAGCCGGTGCCCGGCCTCGTACCGATGCACGATCCCCGGCAACTGAACGGTGAAGGGGCGGGTCACGTCGGGCACCCGGACCGGCGAGACGAGCCGGTTGACCAGCGTCCTGGTGCCGTCCGGCGCCACGTCGTACACCTTGGCGAACAGGACGAGCTTGTCGGAGGCGTCCCCGCTGTTCTGTACGCGCTCCGTCTTCGGCGAGACGACCTTCAGTGTGGCCTTCGGGGCCCCGACCACGTCGACCGCGGAGGCGAGCGGGGCGCTGGTCCAGCCGAGGTAGGTGCCCTTGGTGTCGTACGGCTTCGGGTCGGGCAGGCCGACGAGGCCGGCGAGCGAGCTCTCCGAGTGGCTGGTGGGGATCAGCCAGTTGGTGTACTGGCGGCTGCCGCGTGCGACCTTGGAGCGGTTGTCGACGAGCTTGCCGTCGCCGGAGAGGTACATCGTTCGCGTGAGACCGGGGACGGTGTCCGCGGTGCCGTACCCACTCTGCCAGTCGCGGTAGTAGGCGAACTCCGGTCCGGTGTCCGTCGTCTGCTCTTGGCGGAGGTAGCGGTCGAACCAGGCGAGGATGCGCCCGCCGACATAGCTGCTCTCCAGATTGCCCTGGCCCAGGTCGAGTTCGCCGTCCACCTGGCCGCCGCTGTGGCCCCAGGCCTGCCAGATCATCTTGGCCGTGGTGCCCTGCGCCTTGAGCGTCCGGTACGTGGCCGTGGCTTCGTTGAGGTTGAACAGGCTGTCGGCCTGCCCCTGGATCAGGAGGGTGGGCGCCTTGACGCGGTTCAGGTACGAGACCGGCGAGACGCTGCGCGCGTAGTCGAGCATGGCGGCGGTCCTGTCGGCCGGGTAGCGGCCGGAGTTGAGCAGCCGGATGGTGTCGCAGGCCTGCGCGGCGAAGTGGAGACAGTTCAGGCTGTTGAAGCGGGACGGGTCGAGGCCGGGGCTGAGGATCGTCTGCCCCTCCCCCATCAGGTAGAAGCCGTTGGTCCACTGCCATTTGAAGACGCCGACGGTGTCGGAGGAGACGCCCCCGGCCGCGCCGGTGTTGTTGGGCGCGAGCGCGTAGCCGAGGTCGTTCCAGGTGATGAGCGGGACGAGGGCGTCGACGCGGGGGTCGACAGCCGCGGTGGCCATCTGGACGGCTCCGCCGTACGAGCCGCCGATCATGCCGACCGTGGGGTCTCCGGGTCCGTCCTGGGTGACGAAGTCGGCCTCGGTGCCGTCGTCGGCGGCGCGTGTTCCGCCGAGGAAGTCGACGAGCGCGGCCGCCGCCCTGCCGTCCGTCTCCGGGTCGTCGAGCGTGATGAGGCAGCCGGACTTGCCGAAGCCCAGGCCGGAGTAGACGAGTCCGGCGTAGCCGCGCGAGGCGAACGCCTTGCCGATGCCGTCGGTCGAGCCGTCCGACTTGCTGCCGCCGAAGCCGTTGGTGGCGAGGACGGCGGGCACCGGGTGCTGGGCGTCGGCCCCGGCCGGACGGTAGAGGTCGGCGTCCACGGTGCAGGAGCGGCCGCCCGCGGACACGGTGAACTTCAGTGGGGTGACGGTGTATTCGGGCACGGCGGCCGTTCCCGCCTGCGCGGTACCGGCGAGCGCGAGGGGGGCGGCGAGCGCGGCCCCGGCGACGAACGCGAGTGGTTTACGGGACAGAGACTTCGACGACTTCGACGACTTCGACCGGGACCGGAAGCGGGAACCGGAGACAGCACGCGACACGAGGACCTCCACACCGAGGACACCTTACCGACCGGTAAGTTTTGGGCCGCGCCCATGCTGTGACACAGGTCACAGCCCTGTCAACGCCCAGGACGGCGATTCCTGAAGGTTGTTCAGCTTCTTCGCACAACGGCCCCGTTCGGGGCAGCCGCCCGCGCCCTCAGACCAGCGCGGGCACCTCGACCGTGAGCGTGGCCGGACCACCGTCCGCCGGGGCGTCCAGCACGGCCGGGACCCCGAGGGGAATCGTCAGCCCGGTGGGGCCGTGCCCGAAGCCGAGCTCCTCCACGACCGGGACGCCCAGCGGGCCGAGCCGGTCGGCGAGCACCGCCCGGACCTTCTCGTACGGTCCGCAGCCCGCCCAGGAACCGCAGACCACCCCAGCCAGCCCGTCGAGCGCCCCGGCCCTCAGCAGATGGGTGAGGATGCGGTCGATGCTGTACGGGTCCTCGGTGGTGTCCTCGATGACCAGCAGTCCGCCGCGGGCCGAGGTACGGGCGTACGGGGTGGCGAGGTCGGCGGCGAGCAGGCTCACACAGCCGCCGTACGTGATGCCCCGGGCCCGTCCCGGCACCAGAGCCCGCGCGTCGTCGAGCCCCAGCGTCATCACCGTCTCGGGCTCGAACAGGGTGGCACGCAGCGACTCCTGGGTCCGCGGGTCCTTCAGGAAGGCCTCCGTGCCCACCATCGGGCCGTGCAGGGTGGCGAGCCCCGCCCGCAGGGCGAACGCCTCGTGGAGCACGGTGATGTCGCTGTAGCCGACGAAGACCTTCGGCCCGGCGGCCCGCATGGCCGCCCAGTCCACCGGATCGACCATGCGGTGGACCCCGTACCCGCCGCGCGCGCAGATCACCGCGTCGACGGACGGATCGCACCACGCGTCCTGGAGGTCCCGGGCCCTCATCTCGTCCGTACCGGCGAGGTACTCCAACTCCGGGTGCACGTCCAGCACGTGCGGCATCACCACCGGGTCGAGCCCCCAGCCGCGCAGGACGTCGAGGCCGGGCTCCAGCCGGTCGACGGGCACCGGGCCGCTCGGGGAGACGACGGCGACCCTGGCGCCCGCGCGCAGCCGGGCGGGGCGGGTCAGGGGGGCGAGGGTCACTTCTTCAGCTCCAGGCGGGGTACGTCGGTCCGGTCGATGCCGAAGGTCTGGGCGTACAGGGAGAGTTCGGCCTCCAGGGCGCTGATCATGGTCTCGGCGCGCCGGAATCCGTGCCCCTCGCCCGGGTAGGTGAGGTAGGCGTGCGGGATGCCGCGCCCCTGGACCGCCGCCAGGAAGCGCTCGCACTGCACGGGCGGGCAGATCGGGTCGTCCTCCCCCTGGAGGAGCAGGAAGGGGGTGGTGAGGCCGTCGGTGCGGCTGATCGGGGACCGTTCGCGGTAGCGGTCGGGGACCTCGGCGAGCGGACCGACCAGCGACTCCAGGTACTGCGACTCGAAGTCGTGGGTCTCGTCGGTGCCCCAGCCGGTCAGGTCCAGGATGGGGTAGATGATCGTGCCGCAGGCGTAGACGTCGGTCCCGGTCAGCGAGGCGGCGGTGGTCCATCCGCCGGCGCTGCCGCCGCGGACGGCGAGCCGGCGGGGGTCGGCCGTCCCCTCGGCGGCGAGCGCCCCGGCGACGGCGGCGCAGTCCTCCACGTCGACGATGCCCCACTGCTCCCGCAGCCGGTTGCGGTAGGCCCGGCCGTAGCCGGTGGAGCCGCCGTAGTTGACCTCGGCGACACCGATGCCGCGCGAGGTGAAGTAGGCGATCTCCAGGTCGAGCACGAGGGCCGCGTGGCCGGTCGGGCCACCGTGCGCCCACACCACGTAGGGCGGCAGCTCGTCGGCCGGGCCCGTCCGGTCGGGGCTGTGCGGCGGGTAGACCTGGGCGTGGATCTCCCGGCCGCCGGGGCCGGTGAACGTGCGGACGACGGGCACGGGGTAGTACGACGGGTCGACCGCGTCCTCGTGCGGTGCGCCGATGATCCGGGTGTGCCCGGTCGCCGTGTCCAGCTCCACGATCTCGTACGCGCTGCGCGGGCTCGCCGCGATGCCGATGACGCGGCTGCCCTGCACGGCCAGGGTCTCGGCCCATTCGGTCCAGGGCCCCGCGATGTCGACGAGGTCGCCCGTCTCCGGGTCGAGGATGCCGAGCGTCGTGGATCCCCTGCCGTGGAGCGCGGCGATCAGTCCGTTGCCCAGCGGGCAGAACCAGTTGAGCCCGAGCTTCCACAGCGGCCCGGCGAACTCCTCCTCGCGGGGGCAGAGCGCGTCGACGGCGCCACTGTCGGGATCGCCGCGGTAGAGGTTCCACCACCCGCTGCGGTCGCTGGCGAACAGCAGCTGTCCGCCGGCCGTCCACCGGATCTGCGGAACGGATTCCTCCGGGCCGCCCACGAAACTCCGGACGTCGTGGAACGTGCCGTCCTCGCCGATGCCGGCGTGCATCACCTCGGTCCCGTCCCACGGCATCCGCGGGTGGTCCCAGGCGATCCAGGCCGCGCGCCGACCGTCGGCCGAGACCTCGGGGGCGGTGACGAACCGGTGGCGGCCGTCGGAGAGTTCGCGCACCGCGGACCGGTCACCGGCTGCCGAGCCGTCCAGCGGCACGGCGGCGATCACGCGGCGCAGCTCGGTGGGCGCCTCGCCGGTGAACTCCTCCAGGACGCACCAGACCTCGCCCGCCGCGCCCCGGTCCGTGTGCAGTCGCGGATCGGCCCAGCGCAGTCCTCCGCCGATCACGGAGACGGGCGTCAGGGGCCACGGATCGCGGGGCCCGTCGGGGGCGTAGGCGTACAGCCGCTGGTCGTCGAAGTGGACGAAGACGATCAGCGGGCCGCCCTCGGCGCGTTCGGTGCCGGCCCAGGGCCTTCCGCCGTACTCGATGACGCGGCTGCGGACGTTCCACGGCGCGGGCAGTTCCGCGGTGGTGCCGTCCGCCGACCGGCGGATCAGCGCGCGCCGGCCGGCCTGGGCAGGGCGCGGCTCCGTCCACCACAACTCGTCGCCGACCGCTCCGACGTATTCGGGGCGGCCGTCGTGGGAGGCGGCCAGTGCGGCGTCGATCGGTGACGGCCAGTTTCCGTAGGCCTGCGTGGATACCATGATCAATTCCCCCGAGTGGTTCAGGCGGTGCGCAGATAGTGGTCCAGGACCCGGACGCCGAAGTGCAGTGCCTCGACGGGGACGCGCTCGTCCACGCCGTGGAAGAGGGCCTGGTAGTCGAAGCCGACGGGCAGTTTCAGCGGCGAGAAGCCGTAGCCGGTGATGCCGAGCCGGGAGAACTGCTTGGCGTCGGTGCCGCCGGACATGCTGTACGGCACGGCGTGGCCGTCCGGGTCGAACTGCTCGACGGCCGCGCGGAGTTTGGCGAACGTGGGCGAGTCGACGGGCGCCTGGAGCGGCACCTCGCGGTGGTGGAACTCCCAGTCGACCGAGGGGCCGGTAAGCCGGTCCAGCGTGGCGCGGAACTCGTCCTCACCGCCGGGGACCATCCGGCCGTCGATGTAGGCGGTGGCGTGGCCCGGGATCACGTTGACCTTGTAACCGGCTTCCAGCATCGTCGGGTTGGAGCTGTTGCGGACGGTGGGCGCGACGAGGTCGGCGGCCGGGCCGATCTTGCCGAGGAGTTCGTCCACGTCGAAGCCGGGGGCGTCGAGGTCGGGGTGGATGCCGTGCAGGGCGGCGATCTCGGTGAGTGCGGCCCGGACCGTGGGAGTGAGCCGCACCGGCCATTCGTGGTCGCCGATCCGGGCGACGGCGGCGGCGAGCGTGCTGACGGCGTTGGCGTGGTTGACCTTGGAGCCGTGCCCCGCCTTGCCGTGGGCGGTGAGCTTGAGCCATCCGGTGCCGCGTTCGCCCGCGGCGATGGGGTAGAGCGGCAGGTTCGGCCCGGCGTGGAAGGTGAAGGCGCCGGACTCGCTGATGCCTTCCGTACACCCCTCGAAGAGTGCGGCGTGCTGGTCGGCGAGGAAGCCGGAGCCGTCGTCGGCGCTGGCCTCCTCGTCCGCGGTGTACGCGATCACGATGTCGCGGCGGGGGCGGATGCCGGCCCTCGCCCAGTACCGGACGACGGCGAGGACCATCGCGTCCATGTTCTTCATGTCGATGGCGCCGCGGCCCCAGACGACTCCGTCGCGCACCTCGCCGGAGAAGGGGTGCACGGTCCAGTCGTCGGCCTCCGCGGGCACCACGTCCAGGTGACCGTGGACCAGGAGCGCATCCGCGGACGGGTCGGTGCCCGGGATCCGCGCGACCACGTTGGTGCGGCCGGGGGTGCGCTCCAGCATCGCCGGTTCGAGTCCGGCGGCGGCCAGCCGCTCGGCGACGTACTCGGCGGCAGGGCGTTCGTGGCAGTCGCCGCCGCCCCGGTTGGTGGTGTCGATGCGGATCAGTTCGGAGGTGAACGTCACCGATTCGTCGAGCGCGAGGGCGTCGACGCTGTCCTTGGGGGTGCTCGCCTCAGCCATACTGTTCCTCCACGGCGGACGACACGATGGTCGTCACCGCCTTGAACGTGCGGATTCCTTCGTACATCGTCGCGCTCGTGTAGGCGACACGCCTCTCGCCGGAGGGCGCCACGCCGGGCACGACGGTGGCCGCGGCGGCCAGGTGCTCTGCGTCGAACTCCAGCTCCACGGTGAACGGCCCGCCGTCCACCGGCGTGTACCGCCCGGCGAGCGCGGCCGCCTCCTTGGCCGCCGCACGGATGTCGGCGGCGGTACGGGCGGGGGTGCGGCAGACCGCGGCGTAGCGCGACACGTAGTCCTTGACGGCTACCGTCCGGGCGTCGGGGGCGTACCCCTCGGCGTCCACGCAGGTCAGGTCGTCGCCGGTGACGAGGACGACGGGGACGCCGTACTCCGCGGCCACATGGGCGTTGAGCAGCCCTTCGCTGGCCCTGACCCCGTTCACCCACACGCCGGTGATGGAGTTGGCCAGGTAGGTGTGGGCCAGGACACCCTCCGTACCGGCGCCCGTGTGGTAGCCGATGAAGGCCACGGCGTCGACGTCACCGTGCTGGATGCCCTCCACCATGCTCAGCGACTTGTGCCTGCCGGTGAGCATCTGGACCCGGTCGTCGAGCTGCTCCAGCAGCAGGTTGCGCATGGTCCAGTGGGCCTCGTTGACGAGCACCTCGTCGGCGCCCCCGTCGTAGAAACCGAGGGCGGCCGCGTTGACGTCCGAGGTGAAAAGGGAGCGGCACCGCTCCCACTGCGGTGTGCCGGGCAGCACATCGGCCGGCCAGGTCACGCCGGTGGCGCCTTCCATGTCGGCGCTGACGAGGATCTTCATGCGGCCACACGGTACGCGCCGATGAACGCGCAGGCCAGGGCCGCCGGGACCTCCAGAGGTCCATGCCATTGAAGGCCGCCGGCCCTGGTGCGCAGGTCGGGAGATTTTCAGCCGGCGGAAGCGGTGCGGTGTTCGTGGACGCGCAGGTTCAGCGTGACGAGGTCGAGCAGCGGCGTGTCGACGGACAGGGTGCGGGCCCGGTCCACGAGGTCACCGAAGACCTGCTCGGCCTCGGTCGGGGCACCCTGGGCCACGTCGCGGTACAACGAGGCGGTGAGCGGCGATCCGTCCGTGGTGAGCATCGCCGCCACCGCGTCGAGCTCCTTCTCCCGCACGGGGTGGCCGGCGGCGGCCGCGACGGCGGCGCACTCGGCCAGGAGGGCGGTCACGAAGCCCTGCCCGCCGGGAACGGCGCGGACGTCGCCGACCGTGCCGCGCATCAGGCAGGTCAGCCCTGCCAGGGTGCTGATGAACACCCACTTGCTCCACATCGCGGCGACGATGTCGCGGGACCGGTGCGTGTCGATGCCCGCGTCGGTGAGGAGGGCGGCGATCGCCTCCACCCGCTCGGACGTGCCGTCGTGCTGCTCGCCGATCGTCAGGCTGGCGACCGGGGCGAGACGTACGATGTCGCCTTCGGCGTTCAGTGTCGTGATGATCCTGGCGACACCTCCCAGCACCGCCTTCTCCCCGAAGCGGTCGTTGAGCCGTGCCAGGTGCGCCATTCCGTTGAGCAGGGGCACGATGGCGGTCTCCGGTCCGACGGCCGGCGCGATGTCGTCGAGCGCCCCGTCCAGGGCGGTCGCCTTCACCGAGAGCAGCACCACGTCGTACGGCCCGGACAGTCGGTCCTCGGTGACGAGCCGGGGCGTGACCGTCTCCTCCTCCCCCAGCCCGGTGATGCGCAGCCCCCGCTCACGGAGGACCGCGGCGCGGCGCGGACGGACCAGGAAGGTGACGTCCTTGCCCGCCTGCGCGAGCCGGGCGCCGAAGTAGCCACCGGTGGCTCCTGCCCCTACGACGAGAATCTTCATGTACGTGTACCTTCCGGGGTCCGTGATCAAGGTTCGGCGGGGAGGACGGGACCGCTCAAGCGTCGATACGCAGGACCAGCTTGCCGGTCGACGTACGCCCCTCCATCAGCAGGTGCGCGTCGGCGGCGTCCGCCAGCGCGAACTCGGCCGTCACCGGAAGGTCGACGTGCCCGTCGGTCACGGTACGGAAGGCACGCTCCGCGACGGTACGCAGGGTGGCGGGGTCGTTCGCGGCCAGCTCCAGGATGGAGAAGCCGGCCACCGACCTGCTGCCCGGGTAGAGCTCGTTCTGCCCGACGCTCCAGGGCTGTGCGCCGCTCGCGTTGCCGAAGGAGACCAGGCGCCCGAAGACGGCGAGCGCGTCGATGCCGCGGCGCAGCGTGTCCCCGCCGACGGGGTCGAGCACCAGGTCGACGCCCCGGCCGCCGGTGGCGCGGCGGACCTCGTCGGGGAAGGTGTCGCCGACGAACACCTCGTCGTAGCCGTGAGCGAGGGCGTACGCGGCCTTGGCGGTCGAGGACACCACGCCGTACACGGCCCCGGCGCCCGCGGCCCTGGCCAGTTGTCCGGCCACCGTGCCGATTCCTCCGGCCGCGCCCTGCACCAGCACGCTCTCTCCGGCCCGCAGTCGGCCGACCTCGTGCAGCAGGGCGTGGGCGGTCGGCAGCACGGTGGGCAGGGTGGCGCCGGTGCGCAGATCGACGCCGTCGGGGAGCGGGAAGACGGTCGCGGCCGGCGCCGCCACCACGTCGGCGTATCCGCCGCCGTCGAGGAACGCGGCGACCTCCTGCCCGGGGCTCAGCCCCTCGGTCCCCTCACCGACGGCCCGCACCCGGCCCGAGACCTCCAGGCCCGGCACGAAGGGCAGTTCGGGTACCCGGTACCCGACGGACCTGGCCTTGAGGTCGGCGAAGTTGACGCCCGCGTAGGCGACGTCGATGGTGACCTGACCGGCGCCGGGCTCGGGGGTGTCCGTCTCGACAACGGTCAGCACCTCGGGCCCGCCGTACTCCTTGAACTCGATCGCACGCATGACGGACCGCCCCCTGCGAGAAGTGTTCAACGAAAAGCGACCACTCGGAGTGTAAGATATTCATCGAACACTCAGCAAGGGGCCACGGACACGGGGAGCGCACCATGCCCAACCAGCCTGCGGGCAGCGGACATCGCGCCGCTCCGGTCCACACGGACCCCGCGGAGGTCTCCATGCTCGGAGCCCTGTCCGCACTGGCCGATCCGGTCCGCCTCCAGCTGGTGCGCGACCTGGCGGGCTCCGAGGACTGGACGCGCAGCTGCGGCAGCTTCGACGTACCCGTCGGCAAGGCCGCACTCAGCCATCACTTCGCGGTGCTGCGGGGCGCAGGCCTGGTGGAACAGCGCGACATGGGGCCGAAACGGCTCAACCGCCTGCGCCGCGAGGAGTTCGGGGCCCGCTTCCCTGGCCTGCTGGATCTGCTGCTGCGGGCGGACACCGTCTGAGACGGACCTCGCCGACAGAACCATCGACACACACGAAAGAGGCCGGCGCCCCCCGCAACGAGGGGCGCCGGCCGTCCTTCGTTCAGCGGCGCTTCGCGCCCTTCAGCAGCTTCTCGATCCTGGCGAGTTCCTTGTCGCTGAAATCAAGGTTACGGATCGCCTCGACGCTGTTCTCCAGCTGGGCGACGCTGCTCGCACCGACCACCGCCGAGGTGACCCGGCCGCCGCGCAGCACCCAGGCCAGCGCCATCTGGGCCAGCGACTGGCCGCGGTCGGAGGCCAGTTGGTCCAGCTCGCGGAGCCGGCCGACGAGTTCCGGGGTGACCGAGTCGGCCGACAGGAACGGGCTGCTGCCCGCCGCGCGTGAGCCCTCCGGGATGCCGCGGAGGTAGCGGTCCGAGAGGATGCCCTGTTCCAGCGGCGAGTACGCGATGGAGCCGACGCCCAGCTCGTCCAGGACCGTGAGCAGACCGTCCTCGACCCAGCGGTCCAGCATCGAGTAGCGCGGCTGGTGGATGAGCAACGGGGTGCCGAGGTCCTTCAGGATCCGGGCGGCCTCCCGCGTCTGCTCAGCCGAGTAGTTGGAGACGCCCACGTACAGCGCCTTGCCCTGCTGCACCGCCGAGTGGAGGGCGCCCATCGTCTCTTCGAGCGGGGTCTGAGGGTCCGGCCGGTGGGAGTAGAAGATGTCGACGTAGTCGAGGCCGAGGCGAGTGAGGCTCTGGTCCAGCGAGGAGAGGAGGTTCTTGCGCGAGCCCCACTCCCCGTACGGGCCGTCCCACATCAGGTAGCCCGCCTTGGTGGACACGATGATCTCGTCCCGGTGCCGGGCGAAGTCCGTCGCCAGCGCGCGGCCCATCGCCGTCTCGGCGGAGCCGGGCGGCGGGCCGTAGTTGTTGGCCAGGTCGAAGTGGGTGATGCCGAGGTCGAACGCCCGGCGGAGGATCTGCCCCTGGGACTCCGGCGTCCGGTCACCGCCGAAGTTGTGCCACAGACCGAGCGAGAGGGCGGGCAGCTTCAGGCCGCTGCGCCCGGTGCGCCGATAGGGCATGTCCTGGTAGCGGTCGGCGGACGGGATGTACATGCGGGCTCCACGGGAGAGATCGGTCGTTCCGGTTCACGACGAGGTACGGGTACGACGTGTGGGGTCCAGGCTCGCTCACAACGATCCAGCAGTCCAACAGGAGATTCCGCTGGGATTCAGCGCCTATATTTCTCAATCATGGAGTTGCGTCAGCTGGAACACTTCGTCGCCGTCGCGCAGGAGCAGCATTTCACCCGGGCCGCCGAGCGCGTCGCCGTGTCGCAGTCCGGCCTGTCCGCCTCCGTCCGGGCCCTGGAGCAGGAACTGCGGACCCCTCTGTTCAGCCGGACCACCCGCAGTGTGCGGCTGACCGAGGCCGGGCGCGCGCTGCTGGTGGAGGCCGAACGCACCCTGGCGGGCGCGCGGGCGGCGAAGGACGCCGTCGACGCCGTACGGGGGCTGCTGCGCGGGACCCTGTCGGTGGGCGTGGAGCAGTGCGTGGCCGGGCTGAACCTGCCGCGGCTGCTCGCCGCCTTCCACCGCGAGCACCCGCACATGGAGATCCGGCTCCGCCAGGAGGGAACGACGAACCTGGTCGACGGGGTGGCCGGCGGGCGGCTCGACATCGCCTTCGCCGCGACGGTCTCCCCCGTGGAATGGCGCGGCGAGCTGGTCCCGCTGGCCCGCGAGCCCATGGTCCTGCTGTGCGCACCCGGCCACCGGCTGGCCGCGGCGGACCGGGTCGGGTGGGACGAGCTGGCCGGTGAGGCGTTCATCGACTTCCATCCGGACTTCGGGCCGCGCCGCGCCGCCGACGAGGGGTTCGCGGCCGCACGGGTGCGCCGCACGGTGGCGCTGGAGGTCAACGACGTACACAGCCTGCTGGAGCTGGTGCGCGAGGGGCTCGGCATCGCGGTGGTGCCGCACCACTTCTCCCGCAAGCCCGAGGCGCGGTGCCTGGTGGCGGTGGAGCTCGACGGGACGGACCAGCCCTCCTACGAGAGCGTCGTGGTGCTCCCGGCAGCACGGGCGATGAGCCCGGGGGCGCGGGCGCTGATGGCGCTCGTACGGGAGGGGACCGCGCACTGAGGTATGGCGGTCAGCCGCTCAGCGCCTCGGCGAACGCCCCGGCCTCCTGCGCGACCCCACTGCAGCTGTCGCTCGCCTTCGACGTGTCCTCGTCCGTGCACGGCCGGTCCCGGAACGCCGCCCACATCGAGAGGGCGCCCACCCCCTGGCGCCTGGCGAAGGAGTGCAGGGACACCGCGTCGGCCAGGGTGAGGGTCTCCCCGGCCACGTCGTTGACGCCGATCATCACCGTGATGTGCAGCGCCCGCCAGGCCTCCGCGTCGGACAGCCCGAGGAGATCCGCGACCTGGTCATGGGCCGCCGAGGCCGCCTGCTCCGCGTAGTCGCCCATGTCGCCGTCGTCGGACGAGCTGTAGTTCATCGCCATGACGTTCACCGCGGAGACGTCGACGCCCTCGGCCACGGCGTCGTCGAGGACGGCCGTCCCGCTCGCCTCCAGGCCGTCGGGCATGACGGGCAGCGTGTACGTGACGTCCAGGTCCCGCTCCTGCTGGAGCAGGTGCAGGGCCTCGTTGCGCCGGGTGACGGACGCGTTGTCGGTGAGCGCGTCGCCTTCGATGTCGAAGTCCGCCTTGGCCGCGCCGACCGCGTCGAGCACCTCCCCGTACGCGCCGGCGAGTTCCTGTGCACTGTCGCAGGCGAGGGCCGGCTCGGTACCCGCGGCGCCGCCGAAGGAGACCCGGACGTCCGCACCGGACGCGGTGAGTGCCGCGACGCGCGCGACGACCGCAGAGTCGGTGGCCGCCGCGCTGCCGCCCCAGAGCGGGGTGCAGGCATCCCCGTCGGCGACCACGAAGGCGAGGTTGTACGTGTCGGGGGAACCTGCCGCGTCCGTGTCGGAGGCGGTGGTGGCGCTGACGTACGGGGTGTACGCCGTGGCTGTGCCGGCGGAGGCGGTGGTGGCCGGGCGGGGGGCCGACGCCGCGCCCTGGTCCGCCGCGGTGCCGGTCGCACAGCCGGCACAGGCCACCGCGAGCGCGGCGAGTCCGGCAAGGGAAGCGGTCACCCGGGACGGAGGCGTACGCATGATGTTTGCACCTGCTCTCGGTGAAAGATGTCCCGAAACCGGGGCACAGAGGGGCGGGAACACCCAGAACCTCTCACACGAATCCGTCCACCCATACACAGGAAACTCATGGCCGGAACAGGTGGAAGCGTGCGTGCGTCTGGGCAACCACCTTGAGAACCTGGCATGTTGGGTGAATCATCGAGTCCACTCCGCACGCTTCGGAGCCGCCGTTCTCAAAGCCCATCGACAGCCGGCACGCGTATCCACAGCGCCCACCCAGCAAAGCGCCAGACTTCGCACATAGCCGTTGGCCAACATACGCAAATGCACTCCGATACCCCTGTCGACACAGAACCGGCCGTACGTGGCCGACGCCGCAAACACGCGCGCAGCTCCCGGAACGGGGCACAGGACGGACCCGTCTTCGTGGACAGCTCCGGCCGTCGCGCACGGCTGCTGCGCCGGGCCGGTGCCGCACTGGGTGTCGCCTGCGTCGGATACACGGCTGTGCTGGCCCTCGCCTTCATGGGTGGCATCTCCCTGTCGCCCTCGACGCTGCTCCCCTTCGACGGCGCGACCGACGCCCAGGGCGGTCCCGGCGGCGGGCCCCCCGGAGGCGGCACCACGTACGCTCCGCCGAACACGGGCACCGCCCGATGAGCCGCACCGGACGCGGCCGACGCCAGGCGATACCGGGGCCCCGGGTGGTCATCGCCCTGCTGTTGCTCCTGGGCCTCGTCTCCGTGATGCTGCTCGACGGATATCTGCGGGCCGAGGTGGGCGACGACCAGCGCATCCGCTCCGGCGCGAGTGCGAGCGACGTGCCGGACCAGGTCCTGGACGGCGGCCCGCTGCTCAGCTTCCGGGGCGGCACCGCACGCACCCAGTCGGTGCCCGACAAGACGATCGTGCTGACCTTCGACGACGGGCCGGACCCCGAGTGGACCGGCAAGGTGCTCGACATCCTGGACGACAACGACGTCCCGGGAACGTTCTTCCTGGTGGGCTCCATGATCTCGCGCTACCCGGACGTCGTGCGCGAGATGGTCGACGACGGCAACGAGGTGGGCGTCCACACGTTCACGCACATCGACCTCTCGTACCAGAGCGCGTCCCGCGTCACGCGGGAGATCGCCCAGACGCAGTTGGCCCTGGCCGGGGCCGCCGGCATCACGACGACGCTCTTCCGCGCCCCGTACTCGTCGGCCAACGACGCCATCGACAACTACAGCTGGCCCGTCTACCAGAAGCTCGGCGCGCTGGGCTACACCAGCGTCTTCATCGACACCGACAGCGAGGACTGGCAGCAGCCGGGCGTCGACAAGATCGTCGACCTGGCGACCCCGAAGAGCGGCAAGGGTGCCTCGGTGCTCTTCCACGACTCGGGCGGCAACCGCGCGCAGACCCTCGCGGCGCTGCCCCGGTACATCAAGCAGATGAAGGCGAAGGGCTACACCTTCACCACGGTCAGCGGCGCCCAGCAGCAGGACGACGAGGCGCAGTCCGGGCAGGGCGGCGGTCCGCCGGCGACGGCATCGACGGCCGGCTCCGACCCCGAGCAGGCCGCGCACCGCAAGGCCGGCACCACCACCCTCTGGGAGGGCCGGGCCCTCGTCGCCGCCGTCGCGGTCGCCGAGTGGACCGTGCCCGGCCTCGCCGCGGCACTGACGGTCGTCGGCGTCGCCGTGCTGGGACGTTTCGGGCTGATGCTGCTCCTGGCCCGCCGCCACTACCGGCAGCGCAACAGACGCCGGTTCGTCTGGGGGCCCGCGGTCACCGGTCCGGTGAGCGTGATCGTGCCCGCGTACAACGAGAAGGAGTGCATCGCCCACACGCTCAACTCCCTGGCGTCCAGCACTCATCCGATCGAGATCGTCGTTGTCGACGACGGGTCCACCGACGGGACGGCGGAGATCGCCGAGTCGCTGGGCCTGCCCAATGTCCGGGTCGTCCGCCAGGAGAACGCCGGCAAGTCCGCCGCGCTGAACAGCGGGGTGCGGCAGGCCCGTTACGACATCGTCGTGATGATGGACGGCGACACCGTCTTCGAACCCGACACCGTGCACCGCCTCGTGCAGCCCTTCGGGGACCCGGAGGTCGGTGCGGTCGCCGGTAACGCCAAGGTCGGCAACCGCAACACGATCATCGGCGCATGGCAGCACATCGAGTACGTGATGGGCTTCAACCTCGACCGCAGGATGTACGACCTGCTGCGCTGCATGCCCACCATCCCCGGTGCGATCGGCGCCTTCCGCCGTGAGGCGGTGCTGGAGGTCGGCGGCATGAGCGAGGACACGCTCGCCGAGGACACCGACATCACGATCGCCCTGCACCGGTCCGGCCGACGCGTCGTGTACGCCGAGCACGCCCGTGCGTGGACCGAGGCCCCCGCGTCGCTCGGGCAGTTGTGGCGGCAGCGCTACCGCTGGAGCTACGGCACCATGCAGGCCCTGTGGAAGCACCGGAGGTCCGTGACGGACCGGGGGCCGTCGGGCCGCTTCGGCCGGGTCGGGATGCCCCTGGTGGTCCTCTTCCAGATCGTCACGCCTCTCTTCGCCCCACTGATCGACGTGTTCACGCTCTACGCGATGCTGTTCGTCGACTTCAAGGCGTCACTGCTGGCCTGGCTGGCGGTCCTGCTGGTTCAACTGGTGTGTGCGGCCTATGCGTTCCGCCTCGACCGGGAGAAGTACCGGTACCTGTTGATGCTGCCGCTCCAGCAACTGGCGTACCGGCAGCTGATGTACCTGGTACTCATCCACTCGTGCGTCACCGCGGCGACCGGCGGCCGGCTCCGCTGGCAGAAGCTGAAGCGCACCGGCGTGGTCGGCTCCCCCATGTCCGGTAAGGAGAACCGCTGATGGGGGGAGCGCACCGGCGCGGGGCCACCGTGTCGGACGCCTCCGCAGGGCCCGCCCCCCGGGCCGCCGGCGCCAGGGGGCGTGACCGCTGGTTCGACGTGTTGCGGGCCTTTGCCCTGGTCCGCGTCGTCACGTACCACACCTTCGAATGGCCGTGGCTGGGCCTCGTGTTCCCGTCCATGGGCGTGATGTTCGCGCTCGCCGGTTCGCTCATGGCGCGTTCGCTGGAGCGGCCGGCTCCGCAGGTGATCCGGGGGCGGCTGCGCCGCCTCCTGATCCCGCTCTGGGTGTTCGGTCTGATCCTCGGTGCGGCGATGCTGCTGCACGGCTGGGTGCCGGGCGCCGACGTCCTGTACTGGGTGCTTCCGGTCGGCGATCCGCCGGGGGACGCCTGGGGCGAACAGGCCTGGGCGGTGCTGTGGTACCTGCGGACATACCTCTGGTTCGTCCTGCTGTCCCCGGCCCTGCTGCGGCTCCTCCGGCTTGCGCCGGTGCCGGTGCTGGCCCTTTCCCTCGTCCCCGTCCTGGCACTCACCACGCTGGGCGGCGGACCGGACGGGCGCCTGGGCAGTGCGCTGAGCGATCTGTCGGTCTTCCTGTTCTGCTGGCTGCTGGGGTTCGCCCACCGCGACGGTGTCCTCGACGGGATGCGTCCCGGCCGGGTCGTCGCCGTGGCCCCGGTCCTGCTGGCGGCCGGTGGCTGGTGGGCGCTGCGCCACCGGGTCGACGGTTCGTACGACCTCGACGACATCCCGCTCGCCCAGGCCCTGTGGTCGGCGGGCTTCGTCCTGCTGCTCCTGCGGTTCCGGCCCGTCTGCGCCTGGCTCGGCCGCCGCCCCGTGGCGGCGCGGGTGGTGAGGGTCTTCAACGCCCGTGCCGTCACCGTCTATCTGTGGCACGAGGTCGCGCTGATGGTGAGCGTGCCGCTGATCGACCTGATGTGGAACGTGCCCGCCCTCGAACAGCATCTGCCGCTCGACAGCACCTGGCTCCAGTTCGGTGTCGCCTGGGTCCTGATCGCCGCGGCCGTGGTGCTCCTCGGCTGGGTCGAGGACGTCGCGGCGAGACGGAGGCCGCAGTTGCTGCCCTGACCCGACGCCACCGGCCCCGGGCGGACTCCTCGCCCGGGGCCGGGGCGCTCCCGGATCAGCGGGCGGCCAGGACGAACCACCTCGCCGGCAGGTCGATCCGGGTTCCGTCGGGCAGGTACTCGGTCTGCGGCAGTGCCGTGTCACCGCTGTCCAGGGTGGTCAGTCCGGCCGCCCGCAGCACCTGGGGCACCTCCTCCTCGGTGGCGCTCGCCGGTTTCAGCCCGTGCTCGAAGACCCGCCGCAGCTTCTCGGGCGGGCCGCCCGGCATCTGTGCGGCGTGCTGCAGCACGACCTTTGATGCCGGAGTCAGCTCGGCGACGAACGCCCGGCCCCGCTTCCCCAGCAGCGTCGCCACGGCCGCGGCGACCGCCGGCCTGGCTGCGGGTTCGCTCTGGTGGATGACCGCCCGCATGTAGACGTTCGTGTCACCGGTCCGCTCGTGCAGAGCACGCACCGCGTCGCCGTCGACAAGGTCCAGCTGGATGAACTCGGCGACGCCTTCCGGATCCGCCCGCCGGGCGTGCCCGATCGCCGCGTGCGAGAGGTCCACGCCGATCGCACGGGCGAACCGGGTGGCGAGATAGCGGGTCTGGGTGCCGTTTCCGCAGCCGAGGTCGACGACGGGCAGCGAGGCGTCCGCGTACGGCAGGAGAAGTTCGCTGTGCGGGACGGCGCTCAGCGAGGGCTCGGCGTCCCAGATCGCCTCGCCCGGTGCGTCCGAGGTGGTCGCCCAGAAGCCTTCCCACGCCTCGCGGTACTTCTGTGACACATCCATGCGCGCTCCCAAGTCCGGCCGTCCCGAGGCTTTTTGCTCAGCACCGGACTACCGCCCCTCGCCGCCCGGGGCAAGGGTGCGCACAGCATCAACTCCCTGGTGAACGCCCCTCCCTCACCAGGCGTTCGACCGGGGGCGTGGAAGGCGGGAGAGTGCCAGCTCGAACCAGACGGTCTTGCCGTGCCCCGTGGTGCTCGTGCCCCATTCCCGGGCGAGGCTGCTCACCAGGACGAGACCGCGGCCGAACTCGTCGTCCGCATCGGCGCCCAGGAGCGTGGCGGGGGCGGGCTCGTCATCGCTGACCTCGCACAGCAGGGCCCCGGTACGCACCAGGCGGAGCCCGATGTGGTGGGTACGGCCGTGCTTCACGGCGTTGGTGACGAGTTCGCTGACCATCAGCTCGGCCGCCTCCACCGCGTCCGGCAGCTCCCAGTCGAGGAGCTGGCCCCGGACGAGCCGGCGGGCCCGGGCCACCTCGCGCGGGTCCAGGGCCAGTTGCCACTCGGAGACGTCGTCGTCCGGGATGCCGTTGAGCCGGGCCATCAGCAGGGCCACGTCGTCCTTGCGGCCGCCGCTGGGGTTCAGTGCCCGGATGATCGTGTCGCAGGCGTCGTCCATCGACGCGGCAGGGTGCGCGGCGGAGGCGCAGAGCGCGGCCAGACCGGCTCCGATGTCCTGGCCGCGCACCTCGACCAGCCCGTCGGTGCAGAGCACCAGCCGGTCACCGGGCCGCACCCGCACGGTGGCGGTCTCGAAGGCGACCCCGCCGACGCCGATCGGGGCTCCGGTCGGCAGGTCGAGCAGTTCGGCCCGGCCGTCCTCGGCCCGGACCAGCACGGGCGGGATGTGCCCGGCGTTGGCGATCTGGAGCTCGGAGCGGATCGGGTCGTAGACCGCGTAGAGGCAGGTCGCGAGGTACTGCTCACCGAGCCGCTGCGCCAGGTCGTCGAGATTGCGCAGCAGTCGGGCGGGCGGCATCTCCATCGTCGCCATGGTCAGCACGGCGGTCCGCAACTGGCCCATCATCGCCGCAGAGTTGAGGCCGTGACCCATGACGTCACCGACGACGAGCGCGGTCCGGGAGCCAGGAAGCTTCACCGAGTCGAACCAGTCGCCGCCGACCCTGCCGAGCCGGGCGCCGGGCAGATAGCGGGTGGCGATGTCGCAGCCCGCCATGCGCGGTTCGATCTGCGGCAGCATGCTGTCCTGGAGCGTCTCCGCGACGTTCTCCTGGTACGTGTACATGCGGGCGTTGTCGAGGACCAGCCCGGCCCGGGCGGCGAGTTCGGCGCCGGTGGTGCGGTCCATGTCGTCGAACGGTTCGCGGCCGGGGCGGCGCATCAGCACCATGAAGCCGAGCACCACGTCACGGGCCTTGAGCGGAACGATGAGCAGGGAGCGGTGCGTGATCAGGGGGCGCAGGTCGCGCTTCTCGAACTCGCCCGAGATCCGGTTGCTCAACTCCTCGCTGACGTACGGCACGATGACCGGTTCGCCGGTGACCATGCACTGGAAGAACGGGGTGTGCTCGGGGAAGGCGATGGATTCACCGACGGGCACCGTGTCGTCCCAGCGCCCCGGTTCGTCGTTGTGCTCGACCCAGACGCGGTGCCAGATCGTCGTGACGTCCGGAGGGCCGTCCGGGAAGCCCTCACCGGCCAGGACCGCGGCGCGCAGATGCGTACCGGCGAAGTCGGTGAAACGGGGGACGGCGGCGCTGGTGACCTCGCGGATGGTCCGTTCCAGGTCGAGCGAGGTACCGATGCGTCCGCTGACCTCGTTGAGGAATTCCAGCCGCTCGCGGACGGCCGCGTATTCGAGGTCCAGCTCGGGGCGGGGGGCGGCGTGCGGGGCAGACGCGTCCCCGGGGGCGCCCTGCGGGCCGTCTGCCGCACGTCGGCCGGCGCGTCGGGGCACGCCCCAGTCGGGCGTCAGCGGAATCCGGTCGTGATGGCTGAACTCCAGTACGGGGTAGCCCAGTTCCAGCACCTGGGCAACGATCCGGGTGGCTTCCTGGACGCTCATGCTGGGCAGGATCTCGGGCAGCCGCGAGGAGAGCTCCCGGTATGCGGGGAAGTCGGTGTGCAGGGCGAACCCGGGGGCGATCGTCTCGTTGTCCCGGCCCTCGCCCGCCGCTTCGCCCTGCAGCGGTGCGGAGTCCGCGGCGAGCACCAGCAGCCGCTCGGGGCCCGGGCCGACCAGCGGATAGGCCCACCACAGCACGTCGATGCGGCCGCGGTCCGGTTCGCCGACGCGGGCCCGGCCCGCCGCCGGGTAGGCGACGGTCCCGCTGAGGGAACCATCCAGTTCGTTGCCGAACTCGGCGTACACCGTGTCCGGCAACGGGTCACCGCGCGGCCGTAACGCCCCGGTAACCGGCAGGAGTTCACCCGCGGGGCAGCCGACGGCATCGTCCCGGGAGACGCCGAAGAGTCTCCTCGCACCGGTCGACCAGTGCGAGACGAGTCCGTCCGCGTCGACGACGACCACGGCGAGCGGCACGCGGCCCGCCGCGGCGTCACGCGGCTGTGGTGTCCTCTGCGGCGGCACACCGAGGTCCATGGGTGGAAGGCTCCTTCCTCACCGCAAGGTTCTGCGGTGCGTGCGACCACGTTACGGCCCCGGGTGCGGCGTCGCGGGTCATCGGGGGAATCACCCCCAGGGGGGTGGTGCGCCGCGCGGCGGCCGGGGCGCGGATCCTCAGTCCTCGTGCCCCAGCTGGAGATCCCGTTCGGTGCGCCCGCCGCCCGCGACCTGGAGCACGGTGGCGACCGGCGGATACCCGGCGGCGATCACTGTGTACTCCCCCGTGGAGAGGTCGACGAACCGGAACGAGCCGTCGGGGCCGGTGGTCAGCGTGTCGACCACGTTCCCGGCCGCGTCCAGGAGCGTCACCCGGGCGTCCTCGACGGGCCGCCCGCCACTGGCCCGGACGATCCCGCGCAGTACGGCGCCGCCGGCCAGTTCGATGTCCTGCCGGGTCTCCCTGGCGGCCTGGACGCTGACCGGCAGCGCGGCGGGCCGGAAGGCGGGTGCGGAGGCGGCGAGGGTGTACTCCCCGGCGACCAGCTCCGTGATCACGTACCCTCCCTCGCGCCCGCTGCGGGTGGAGGAGACCACTTCGCCGCGTACGTCGGTCAGGGTGACGGCCGCGTCCCGTACGGGGACACCGTCCGCGGTCACGACGGTCCCGGCGAGCCGGCCGGCGCCGCCGAGCACCACGTCGAGTTCCACGGGCCGTTCGCCCACCGTGACGCTGACGGCCTGCGGCTGGTGGCCCCCCGCGGCGGCGATGAGGACGTACGAACCGGCCCCGGGCACGCTCAGCGCGTACCGTCCCTCGTCCCCGCTGGCGCCCCTGCCGACCTGCTGGCCCTGGACGTCGATGAGGGTGAGGGCGGCGCGCGGGACCTTCGTTCCGTCGGGGTGCTGGACGCTGCCGCAGACCGGCACCCCGGAGAGGTACCCGGTGGACGGGGCGGCGGGGTCGGTGCGGGCGGAGGGGATGGTCGCGGGCTCGGCTGCGGTTTCGGGGCTGTGGTGGGACACCAGCGGTTTCTCCTTGAGGAAGAAGGCGAAGAACAGGCCGAGCACGAGGACCGGCACGAGGTAGAGGAAGATCCGGGGCATCGCGTCGGCGTACGCCTGGATGTAGGCGTCCCGCAGCGCGGGCTCCATCGCGTGGACAAGTTGGGGCGTGATCGACTCCGGGTCGGGCAGACCGGTCCCGGAGGGCAGCCGCACGGCGAGCGCGTCGGCCAGCCGTCCGGCGAAGAGCGTGCCGAACACGGCAGCGCCCACGCTGCCGCCGATCTGCCGGAAGTAGTTGTTGGCACTGGTCGCGGTGCCGAGGTCGGCGGGGCGCACGGAGTTCTGCACGGCGAGGACCAGCACCGGCATGATCAGCCCGATGCCGAGGCCGAGGACCGCCTGCGCGATGCTGTACTCGAACCGCGGGGTGTCGGTTTCCAGCCGGGACAGCAGCCACATGCCCACCGCCGAGATCGCGCTGCCCGCGATCGGGTAGACGCGGTAGCGGCCGGTACGGGAGATCAGCTGGCCTGAGATGACGGAGGCACCGACGATGCCGCCCATCATCGGGAGCATCAGCAGCCCGGACTCGGTGGCGGTGGCCCCGTCGACCATCTGCAGGAACGTCGGCAGGTAGCTGGCGGCGCCGAACAGCGCCACCCCGACGACCGCGCCGACCAGGGCGGTGACGTTGAAGATCGAGTCGCGGAACAGTCGCAGCGGGATGATCGGTTCGGGTGCGCGGTGCTCGACGGCGAGGAACAGCAGAGTCGTTCCGGCAGCTCCGGCGGCCAGCCCCAGGATGGTGCGTGACCCCCAGGCGTACTCCGTACCGCCCCAACTCGTCAGCAGGACGAGGCAGGTGGAGGCGGCGGCCAGCAGCACGGCGCCGAGGATGTCGAGACGCGGCCGGACCGTGGGCTTGGGCAGCTTCAGTACGACGGTGATGACGACGAAGGTCACCAGGCCGAACGGGACGTTGATGTAGAAGCACCAGCGCCAGGAGGCGTGGTCGGTGAAGAATCCGCCGAGCAACGGGCCGGCCACGGAGGCGAGTCCGTAGGCCGCGCCGATGAGCCCCATGAACCGGCCGCGCTCCCGGGGCGGTACGACGTCCGCGATGATGGCCTGGACGCCGATCATCAGGCCGCCGCCGCCGATGCCCTGAAGGGCCCGGAAGGCGATCAGTTCGTCCATGGTGCGCGACCAGCCGGCCAGCGCGGAACCGACGACGAAGACGACGATCGCGAACTGGAAGACGCTCTTGCGGCCGAAGAGGTCGCCGAGCTTCCCGTAGATCGGGAGACCGATGGTCGAGGCGAGCAGATAGGCGGTGACCGCCCAGGACATCTTCTCCAGGCCGTGCAGCTCGCCGACGATCTTCGGGAGAGCGGTGGCGACGATCATCTGGTCGAGCGCCGCGAGCAGGAGCGTGAGCATCAGCCCGACGAAGACGAGCCGGATGCGGCGGGGGTCAACGGCCCCGTCACCGGCGGCGGCCGGGGCGGCGGGCTCCGTCGCAGCGGGCGGTGGAGGCGGCGGAGGCGGCAGCGGCACAGCCGTGGGAACGGTCTCGGCGCCCCCCGTACCGCCGGGCTCGTCCTTCACCAGAGTGATCCCACCCACCACGTGCCGCTCCCCTCGTCGCACTGCCGCCGCCCATTTCTCGCATTGCGCGACAAGCGAGGGCAAACGCGACGAGGGGGCGCTGACGGCGCACTCAGGGGGCTTATCCCCCGGTGGGAGGCACTACGGCGCACAACCGACGGGCCGAAAAAACCACCCGAACCGGTGAGGCCGGGCAGCTCGCCCGGAGACTACTTCTCCACCTCGGCGGCGAGGTTCTGCAGCAGTTCGTCGTAGATGCGGCCAAGTCCCTTGGGCGCAAAGGTCTTCTCGAAGAATCCGCCGATGCCGCCGGCGCCGTTCCACACGGTGGAGACGACGGCCTTGGACTTCCCCTCACCGGCCGGGGTGACGGTCCAGGTCGTGACCATCGAGGAGTTGCGGTCCTTCTCCACGAGCTGCCCGTCGGTCGGCTCGGTGACCTCCAGCAGGCAGTCGCGCACCCGCTTGCTGGTTGCCTGGAGCTTCCAGTGGACGAGGGTGCCTTCTCCGTCGCCGCCCTCCCGCACCTCGTACTCGCTGAAGTGACCCGGCAGCACCTTGCCGCGGACGTCCTTATAGTCGGCCAGCGCGTCGAACACCGTCTCCGCGTCCGCCGCGATGATCCGCTCTGTCGTGGCCTCGACCTGCGCCATGGCTGTTCCTCCAGCACTCGGTTGTTCGGGGGTGTGCTGAGCCAACCACCTCGGCAGCCCCGCTCAAAATCCGGTCCCGGACGAAGGGGAGAAAACGATCAAGGGAACAAGTGTTCTATTCTCGGACCAGTGCTACCGAGGAGGCGTCCATGCGCTGGGACAATCTGGCTGATAACCCTGCCAACACCACCACAACGGGTAACGGCGCGCTCTTCGCCGCGGACGCGGTGACGACGCGCACCTTCGACACCCCGGAGTTCCGAGGCATCACCTTCCACGAGATACGGGCCCGCTCGATCGTGAACCGGGTTCCCGGTGCCTCCCGGATGCCGTTCGAATGGACCGTCAATCCCTACCGAGGCTGCACCCACGCCTGCGTCTACTGTTTCGCCCGCAAGACCCACAGTTATCTGGACCTCGACACCGGGCTCGGATTCGACTCGCAGATCGTGGTGAAGATCAACGCCCCGGAGCTGGTACGCCGGGAGCTCGCCTCTCCGCGCTGGCACGGCGCGCACATCGCGATGGGCACCAACGTCGACTGCTACCAGCGGGCCGAGGGCCGCTACCGGCTCATGCCCGGCATCCTCACCGCCCTGCGCGACCAGGCGAACCCCTTCTCCATCCTCACGAAGGGGACGCTGATCCTGCGCGACCTGGAGGTGCTGCGCCAGGCCGCCGAGGTCACCGAGGTCGGCGTCTCGGTCTCCGTGGGCTTCACCGACCCCGAACTGTGGCGGACCGTGGAGCCCGGCACCCCCTCCCCGGAACGACGCCTCGACGTCCTGCGCACACTCAGCGAGCACGGCATCGACTGCGGGGTACTGATGGCGCCCGTCATCCCGTACCTCGGCGACCGGCCGGACCAGCTGCGGGCGACGGTCCGCGCGATCGCCGCCGCCGGCGCGACATCGGTCACCCCCCTCGTCCTCCATCTGCGCCCGGGCGCCCGGGAATGGTTCATGGAGTGGCTCGGCCGGCACCACCCGCACCTGGTCCGGCGTTACGAGCGGCTGTACGCGGACGGTGCGTACGCGCCCACGTGGTACCAGCGCCGCATCACCCGGCTCGTGCACGAGCTGGCGACGGAATACGGCATCGGCCCCTCGCACCGCGGGGCCCCGCGCGCCTTCCCCGAGCGCGGCGAGCCACCGACCCCGCCGCCCGGTTCCGGGCCCACCCAGCTCACCCTGCTCTGACCGGCGCCCCTGACGGCAAACGGGTCATCTCTCACCGGAACAGGTCCTCCCGGCCCCGAATACGGGGAGCATCCGGCGGGGGCTGCGCCGCGCGCAGCCGTGTTCCCCCACCACGGGAGGCCATATGACGAACCGTTCAGGGATTCTGTTCGCCGTCGGGGCGACGGTCGCCGGTCTGGTGACCGCCGCGCCCGCACCGGCGAGCGCCGACAGCGGCGCGCAGCGCGCCGCGTCACTCAAGTGGACCGACTGCGCCACCCAGTCGTCCCCGACGCTCCAGTGCGCGACGGTGCGCTCCCCGCTCGACCATGACGACCCGTCGGGCCGCAAGGTCACCCTCGCCCTGACCCGGGTTCCGCACACGGCGAAGACGTTCCAGGGGCCGCTGCTGGTCAATCCGGGCGGCCCCGGCGGCAGCGGTCTGTCCATGGCCGGTTTCGTCGCCGCCTCACTGCCGAAGGCGGTGGCCGCCCAGTACGACGTGATCGGGTTCGATCCGCGCGGGGTCGGTAGGAGCCGGCCGGCCTTGGACTGCGTACCGAAGTACTTCGACCCGGTACGGCCCGACCCGGTGCCGCACTCCGTCCGGGACGAACAGGTCAACCGCGACCGCGCCCGCGACTTCGCGGCCTCCTGCGGGAAGAAGTACCCGGACCTGCTCCCGTACATGGACACGGTGAGCGCGGCCAAGGACCTCGATGTGATCCGTGCCGCGACCGGCTCACGGCAGCTCAACTACCTCGGCTACTCCTACGGCACCTACCTGGGCTCGGTGTACGCCAAGCTGTTCCCGGACCGCGTCCGGCGCCTGGTCCTCGATTCCAACGTGGACCCGGACGGGGTCTGGTACGACGACAACATCAGCCAGGACTACGCGTTCGACACCCGCCACAAGGCGTTCGCCGCCTGGGTGGCGAAGTACGACACCACGTACAAGCTCGGCAGTGACCCGGCGAAGGTCGAGGCGGCCTGGCACCGGATGCGGGACGCGGTCAGGAAGCACCCCGCGGGCAAGAAGGTCGGAGCGGGCGAGCTGGACGACACGTTCCTGCCGGGCGGCTACTACAACGGCTACTGGCCGGCGCTGGCCGGGGCGTTCGCCGCCTATGTGAACGGCAAGGACGAGAAGGCCCTGGTCAAGGCGTACGAGCGCTTCGCCGCGGTCGACTCGGAGGGCGACAACGGGTACTCGGTCTACTCGGCCGTGCAGTGCCGCGACGCGCAGTGGCCGGACGACTGGAACGTCTGGCGCAGCGACAGCCGACGGGTCCACGCCAAGGCGCCGTTCATGACCTGGGGCAACACCTGGTACAACGCCCCGTGCGCCGACTGGCCGGTGGAGCCGCTGAATCCGGTACGGGTCTCCAACCGCGAGCTGCCGCCGGTGCTGCTCTTCCAGGCGACGGACGACGCGGCCACACCGTACGAGGGCGGCGTCACCCTGCACCGCAAGCTGAAGGGCTCCAGCCTGGTCGTCGAGGAGGGCGGCGGCAACCACGGCGTCACGCTGAGCGGCAACGCCTGCCTGGACCGGTACCTGGCGGACTATCTGGCCAAGGGCACGGTGCCGCGCGGGAAGGGCGGCGACGTGGACGCGGTCTGCGCGAAGACTCCCGATCCGAAGCCGGCGGCCGCCAAGTCCGCCCGCCCGGCATCCCGTACGGACGCGAACGACCGGGGCAGCACGCTGCACGGGCTGCTCGGGTTCCGGGGCTGACAGAAGGGCGTTGCCGCAGTTCGGGGGCGTACGCGAGAATGGCCGGATGACGTCTCGGCCCGTACCCGCGCACGCCCCCGCACCACTGATCCGGGACATGACCGTCGACGACTGCGAAGCCGTCGCGAGGGTCCGGGTGCAGGGCTGGCAGAGCGCCTACGCCGGGCTGATGCCCCAGGCGCATCTGGACGCGATGGACATCGCCGAGGACGCGGAGCGCCGCCGCGGCTTCTTCACCGAGGCCGGCGCCGTCGTCAACGTGGTCGCCGAACGGACCGGCTCCGGGGTCGTGGGCTGGGCCGCGTACGGGCCGTACCGCGAGGACGGAAAGCGGCTCGCGCGCGGCGAGTTGTACGCGATCTACGTGCTGCCGGAGCAGACCGGGACCGGGGTGGGCCGGGCTCTGATGGCGGAGGTGCTCGCGCGCGCCGCCGCGGCCGGTCACCCCTGCCTCGCGCTCTGGGTGCTGAAGGACAACGCACCGGCCCGGCGCTTCTACGAACGTGCGGGCTTTCGCGCCGACGGCGCCGAGGAACCCTTCGACGTGGACGGTGTCGCGGTGGCCGAGGTGCGCTACGTACGCCCCCTCAGCCCGCCGGAAGCCGGCTGAGCGCGTCCTCGGCCGCCGGGCCGAGACGAGGGTGCGGCAGGGCCGCCTCCAGGACCGGGCGGGCCTGCGCGTCGCCGAGCTGCCCGAGGCCCTCGACGCAGGCCAGCGCCACCCGCCAGTGCGGTTCGTCGGGCCCCAGCAGCCGGGACAGGGTGCTCATCAGCGCGGGCGCGGACTCGGGTGCCCGCAGTTCGGTGAGCAGCCGGACCGGGTGGAGGGCGTAGGCGGTGCGCAGGGTGTTGGTGGCGAGCGCGGCGGCCGCGCGGGGGGTGCGGGGGTCGCCGAGGCGGGCCAGGGCGTGGGCCGCGCCGACGCAGCGCTCCGGGTCGCGGTGGTTGAGCAGTAGCACCAGCGTCTCGAAGGCCCGGCGGTCGCCGCCGCAGCCGAGCCGGAACGCGGCGATCTCGCGTGCCCAGAGCGGGCGTTCGCGCGCGATGAGCACCTCGGCCAGTTCCTCGTCGTCATCGGTGGCCAGCAGCCTGCGGTAGGCCGCCGACTCCCCCGCCTCGTCCGCCAGCCGGTGCGTCAGTGACCGGAACTCCTCGTCCATGACGTTCAGCGTATCGGTGGGCACACAGCGTGGCGGCGGGGGCGGCGGATGTGAGGGGGGCCACAACGAACGAGGGCTGGCGCGCTCATTACCCGTCGGTTAACCTCATGTGAGCGGGACACCCCCGTCGGCTCCGGTGGCCTGGTGACGCAGCCACCTGGAGTGTTTGTCGGTTCGGCAGCGTTTGCGCGACGTGACTCGGGACAGAGTCCGTCACCCCTTCCCGTCCCGGCGTGCGGTTCGCGCCCGGGACCTGAGCACCACGACAGGCAATTCCCGCACGCCATGCGCCGGTCGGGCCCTTCGGCCCCTCTCATCGGCCGCGCGCTCCGTGCGTCCCTCAGTCGTCACTCATCCCTGGAGTCCCGTGATGGACATCCCGTTCAGCACCATTGCCGTCGTCGGCCTCGGCACCATGGGCACCGGCATCGCCGAGGTCCTGGCCCGCGCCGGCCGCGAGGTCATCGGTATCGACGTCGACGACGCGGCAGCCCGCCAGGCCGTCGCCTCCCTGGAGACCTCCACCGCCCGCGCCGTGCAGCGCGAGCGGATCACGGAGCAGGAGCGGCGCGACGCCCTCGCCCGGTTCCGCACCTTCTCCGACCTCCAGGCCGCGGCCGAGGCGGAGCTGGTCATCGAGGTCGTGCCGGAGACGTACGAGATCAAGCAGCAGCTCTTCCGCGAGCTCGACGCGATCGTCTCGCCCACCGCGATCCTCGCGACGGGCACGAACGCCCTGTCCGTGACCCGCCTCGCCGCGGAGTCGCAGCACCCGGAGCGCGTCCTCGGCCTGCACTTCTTCAATCCCGCTCCGGTGATGAAGCTGGTCGAGGTGGTCTCCTCGGTGCTGACCGCGCCGCCGGCCGTCGAGGCCGTCACCGCGCTCGCCCGGGAACTGGGCAAGGAGCCGGTCGCGGTCGGCGACCGGCCGGGGTTCGTCGCCGACGGCCTGCTGTTCGGCTACCTCAACCAGGCCGCCGCCATGTACGAGGCGAACTACGCCTCCCGCGAGGACATCGACGCGGCGATGAAGCTGGGCTGCGGTCTGCCGATGGGCCCGCTCGCGCTGCTGGACCTGATCGGCATCGACACCGCCCGTACCGTCCTGGAGGCGATGTACTCCGCCTCGCACGACCGGCTGCACGCCCCGGCGCCCGTCCTCGGCCAGCTCGGTGCGGCCGGGCTGACCGGCCGCAAGTCGGGCCGCGGCTTCTACACGTACGCGGAGCCCGGCAGCCAGACCGTGGTGCCGGACGCGCTGACGCCGGCCGCGGACGCCGGGGCGGGTGCGGGCCGCCCGGTGCGTTCGGTGGGGGTCGCGGGCTCCGGGACGATGGCTTCGGGCATCGTGGAGGTCTTCGCGAAGGCCGGTTACGACGTGGTGCTCGCCGCGCGCAGCCAGGAGAAGGCGGACATCGCCAAGGGCCGGATCGCGAAATCGCTCGAGCGGTCGGTCGCCAAGGGGCGGCTGACGGCCGGGGCGCGGGACGAGACGCTCGCCCGGATCACCGCGGCGGGGTCGCTGGACTCCTTCGAAGGGGTGGACCTGGCCGTCGAGGCCGTCGCCGAGGACCTGCTGGTCAAGCAGCAGCTTTTCGCCACGCTGGACAAGGTGTGCAGGCCGGGTGCGGTGCTCGCCACCACCACCTCGTCGCTGCCCGTCGTGTCGATCGCCCGGGCCACCTCGCGGCCGGAGGACGTCATCGGGATGCACTTCTTCAACCCGGCGCCCGCGATGAAGCTGGTCGAGGTCGTCCGTACGGTGCTCACCGCCGACGATGTGCACGCCACGGTCCGTGAGGTCTGCGGGAAGGTGCGCAAGCACCCGGTGGACTGCGGGGACCGGGCCGGGTTCATCGTCAACGCGCTGCTGTTCCCCTACCTCAACAACGCGATCAAGATGGTCGAGGAGCACTACGCGACCCTCGACGACATCGACGCCGCGATGAAGCTGGGCGGCGGCTACCCGATGGGGCCCTTCGAGCTTCTGGACGTCGTCGGACTCGATGTCTCGCTCGCCATCGAGAAGGTGCTGCACGGCGAGTTCCGCGACCCGGGCCTCGCGCCGGCTCCGCTCCTGGAGCACCTGGTGGCCGCCGGCTGCCTCGGCCGCAAGACGGGGCGCGGCTTCCGCGAATATGCCCGCCGCTGAGCCGTCCGGGCCGGGCGCCCGCTGGGGCGGGCTGCTGGGGCCCGTCTGGAGTTCCAGCGCGGGAGAGGGAGCGGCATCCGGTGCCGTCGAATCCACGGCGGAGGAGGGAGTGATGGCGGAGTCATCGCGACCGACGACAACGCCGGAGGCGGCGGTACCGGACGCCGCGACGCCGCGGGGGAGCTCCAGACGGGCCCCAGGCCCTTCGGGCGGCCCGCCCCCACGGGCGCACTCTCCTGCACCGATGCAGTACGTTCACACCATGTCCCAGCCCGCCAGGTCCCCCCGTGTGTCCGCCGCGCCCGACGTCCCGGAGAGTGCCGCAGGCACCCGCGCCGCCGCCCAACGGCTCAAAATGCGCCGCGAACTGGCCGCGGCGGCGATGGAACTCTTCGCCACGAAGGGATACGAGGCGACGACCGTCGACGAGATCGCCGGTGCGGCGGGCGTCGCCCGGCGGACGTTCTTCCGGCACTTCCGGTCCAAGGAAGAGGCCATCTTCCCGGACCACGACGACACCCTCGTACGGGCCGAGGCGGTCCTCAACGCCGCCCCCGCCCACGAGCACCCGCTCGACACGGTCTGCCGCGGCATCAAGGAAGTCATGCGGATGTACGCGGCGAAGCCCGCGGTCTCCGTGGCCCGGTACAAGCTGACCCGGGAGGTGCCCACCCTGCGGCAGGCCGAGATCGCCTCGGTGGCCCGCTACGAGCGGCTGTTCACGCGCTATCTGCTGGGCCACTTCGACGAGCGCGACCACCAGGCCGGCAACGACGATCCACTGCTGGCGGAGGTCGCTGCCTCCGCCGTGGTCACCGCGCACAACCATGTGCTGCGCCGCTGGCTGCGCGCGGACGGCCAGGGCGACGTGGAGGCGCAGCTGGACCTCGCGTTCGCCATCGTCCGTGACACGTTCGGGACGGGGATCGGCGCCGGCCGGACCGCCGGGACCGAACCCGCGAAGCCGCCGGCCGCCTCGGTGAGCACGGAGGGCGAGGTCCTGGTGGCGGTGGCCCGTACCGACGCACCGCTGGACGAAGTGATGCGCACGATCCAGCAGGCGCTCAAGGTGCGCTGAGCGGGCACGCGGAAACCCGGTTGCCGGGGCGGTGCCCCGGTGCTGTGGTGTGCGGATGAATGATCAGACAACTGCGCACCACGAAGAACTGCTGGCCGCCTTCGACCGCGAGATGCGCGAGCACGCCCGCCCCGACGGCCCCGGTGTCCGCGTCGAGCGCACCGACGGCCTCGTACGCCAGGTAGGCGCGCCCCACGACTGGAACGGGGTCGTCTGGTCGTCGCCGGATCTGGACGCCGTACGGGCGGACGCGGCGATCGCCGCGCAGGTGGCCCACTTCACGGAGCTCGGGTACGACGAGTTCGAGTGGAAGCTGTACGCACACGACCGGCCGGCCGACCTCGGTACCCGGCTGCTGGCGGCCGGCTTCGAGCCGGAGGAGGCGGAGACCCTGCTCGTCGCGCCGGTGGCGGACCAGCCCATGACTGTACGGCTCCCGGAGGGCGTCGAACTGCGGACGGTGCGTGACGAGGCCGATGTGGACCTGATGGCGCGGGCCCATGAGCAGGCGTTCGGCTCGGACTGGTCCCGGCTGCGCCATCAGGTGCTGGCCCGGTTGAAGGACGACCCGGACCACTTCGTCGGGGTCCTGGCCATGGCGGGCGACGAGCCGGTGAGCTCGGCCCGGATGGAGCTGTACCCGGGCACGGGCTTCGCCGGGCTGTGGGGCGGCGGCACGGTCGAGGCGTGGCGCGGCAAGGGCATCTACCGGGCGCTGATCGCCTTCCGGGCGGGGATCGCGGCCGAGCGGGGCTACCGGTACCTCCAGGTCGACGCCACCGAGGACAGCCGCCCGATCCTCCAGCGCCTCGGGTTCACGGCGCTCGGCACGACGACGCCGTACGTCTACCGCCCCACCTCCTGACCACCCACGGTGGGGCACATGGCGGCAATTCGCCCGCCGTGTTGCTCATGCGTGGCACCCGGATGACAATTGAGGGAAATTACTGGCACCCAGTGCCTTGTCAGCTGTCACGGAGTGCCATACGTTGAAGTCGTCCGGGCGGCCGGCGTGCAGAGACCTCACGTACGCCGGCTGTCCCCGCAAGCCAGGTGCCTGCGCGCCCGGACGCCTGCGTCACAGGCAAACCCTTCTGCTCCACAGAGCAAGCAGCAAAAGCACCACCCGCCGAACCGACGGCACACCTCCACGCAACACCGCTCCCCCTGCACCGCAGGACCCTCAAGCGTTCCCTCAAACGCCGCACCGCCGGAGGCACACCGTGAAGGAAATCCTGGACGCGATCCAATCGCAGGACAGTACCGCCGCAGACTTCGCGGCCCTGTCCGTCCCCGAGTCGTACCGCGCGGTGACCGTACACAAGGACGAGGCCGAGATGTTCGCCGGCGTCGCCAGCCGCGACAAGGACCCGCGCAAGTCGCTCCACGTCGAGGACGTCCCGGTGCCGGAGCTCGGCCCGGGCGAGGCCCTCGTGGCGGTCATGGCCAGCTCGGTCAACTACAACTCCGTGTGGACGTCGATCTTCGAGCCGGTCTCGACCTTCGGCTTCCTGGAGCGGTACGGCAGGCTCAGCGACCTCAGCAAGCGCCACGACCTCCCGTACCACGTCATCGGCTCCGACCTGGCGGGCGTCGTCCTGCGCACCGGCCCCGGCGTCAACGCCTGGAAGCCCGGCGACGAGGTCGTCGCACACTGCCTCTCGGTCGAGCTGGAGTCCTCGGACGGCCACAACGACACGATGCTCGACCCCGAGCAGCGCATCTGGGGCTTCGAGACCAACTTCGGCGGCCTGGCGGAGATCGCACTGGTCAAGTCCAACCAGCTGATGCCGAAGCCGGACCACCTCAGCTGGGAGGAGGCGGCGGCTCCCGGGCTGGTCAACTCCACGGCGTACCGCCAGCTCGTCTCCCGTAACGGTGCCGGCATGAAGCAGGGCGACAACGTCCTCATCTGGGGCGCGAGCGGCGGACTCGGCTCCTACGCCACGCAGTTCGCCCTGGCCGGCGGCGCCAACCCGATCTGTGTCGTCTCCAGCGACCAGAAGGCGGAGATCTGCCGGAAGATGGGCGCCGAGGCGATCATCGACCGCAACGCCGAGGGCTACAAGTTCTGGAAGGACGAGCACAACCAGGACCCGCGTGAGTGGAAGCGGTTCGGCAAGCGCATCCGTGAACTGACCGGCGGCGAGGACGTGGACATCGTCTTCGAGCACCCGGGCCGCGAGACGTTCGGCGCGAGTGTGTACGTGACCCGCAAGGGCGGCACGATCGTCACCTGTGCCTCGACCTCGGGCTACAACCACGAGTACGACAACCGCTACCTGTGGATGTCGCTCAAGAAGATCGTGGGCTCGCACTTCGCCAACTACCGCGAGGCGTGGGAGGCCAACCGCCTCGTCGCGAAGGGGAAGATCCACCCGACGCTGTCGAAGGTCTACTCCCTGGAGGACACCGGCCAGGCCGCGTACGACGTGCACCGCAACCTCCACCAGGGCAAGGTCGGCGTCCTGGCGCTGGCGCCCACCGAGGGCCTGGGTGTGCGCAACGGGGAGCTGCGCGAGCAGCACATCGACGCCATCAACCGATTCCGGAACGTCTGACATGAGCGGCCGTCAGAAGGACCGCCCGTGGCTCATGCGGACGTACGCCGGTCACTCGACCGCCGAGGCGTCCAACGAGCTCTACCGGCGCAACCTCGCCAAGGGCCAGACCGGTCTGTCGGTCGCCTTCGACCTGCCGACGCAGACCGGTTACGACCCCGACCACATCCTCGCCCGCGGCGAGGTCGGGCGGGTCGGCGTGCCCGTCTCGCACCTCGGCGACATGCGCCGGCTGTTCCAGGACATCCCCCTGGAACAGATGAACACCTCGATGACGATCAACGCCACCGCGATGTGGCTGCTGGCGCTCTACCAGGTCGTCGCCGAGGAGCAGGGCGCCGACCCGGACAAACTCCAGGGCACCACGCAGAACGACATCGTCAAGGAGTACCTCTCGCGGGGGACGCACGTCTTCCCGCCGGGCCCGTCGCTGCGGCTGACCACCGACATGATCACGTACACGGTCAACCGGATCCCGAAGTGGAACCCGATCAACATCTGCAGCTACCACCTGCAGGAGGCCGGGGCCACCCCGGTCCAGGAGATCGCGTACGCCATGTCCACGGCGATCGCCGTGCTCGACGCGGTCCGCGACTCCGGGCAGGTGCCCGAGGAGAAGTTCGGCGACGTGGTCGCCCGGATCTCCTTCTTCGTGAACGCGGGCGTCCGCTTCATCGAGGAGATGTGCAAGATGCGCGCTTTCGGCCGCATCTGGGACCGCGTCACCCGCGAGCGCTACGGCATCTCCGACGCCAAGCAGCGCCGCTTCCGCTACGGCGTCCAGGTCAACTCGCTCGGCCTGACCGAGGCCCAGCCGGAGAACAACGTCCAGCGCATCGTGCTGGAGATGCTGGCCGTCACCCTCTCCAAGGACGCCCGCGCCCGCGCCGTGCAGTTGCCCGCCTGGAACGAGGCCCTGGGGCTCCCCCGGCCCTGGGACCAGCAGTGGTCGCTGCGCATCCAGCAGGTGCTCGCCCATGAGAGCGATCTGCTGGAGTACGAGGACATCTTCGCCGGTTCGCATGTCATCGAGGCCAAGGTGGACGAGCTGGTCACCGACTCGCTCGCCGAGATGGACCGGATCGAGCAGATGGGCGGCGCGATGGCCGCCGTCGAGTCCGGCTATCTGAAGTCCGAGCTGGTCTCCTCGCACGCCGCCCGGCGCGCCCGGATCGAGGGCGGCGAGGAGAAGATCGTCGGCGTCAACATCTACGGGACGACCGAGCCCAACCCGCTCACCGCCGACCTCGACGCCGCGATCATGACGGTCGACCCGGCCAACGAGGCCAAGGTCGTCGCCGCGCTCCACGAGTGGCGCGACAACCGCGACGAGCCGCGCGCCACCGAGGCGCTGGCCGCCCTGAAGAAGGCCGCCGCGGGGACCGAGAACATGATGGAGGCGACCGTCGAGTGCGCCCGTGCGGGCGTCACCACCGGCGAGTGGTCCTGGGCCCTGCGCGACGTCTTCGGCGAGTTCCGCGCACCGACCGGGGTGTCCTCGGCCCCGGTCGCGGTGACGGCGGAGGCGGGCACCCCCCTCGCTCTCGTACGCGAGAAGGTCGCCCGGACCGCCGAGGACCTGGGCGCGGGCCGGCTGCGGCTGCTCGTCGGCAAGCCGGGCCTCGACGGGCACTCCAACGGGGCCGAGCAGATCGCCGTACGCGCCCGTGACGCCGGTTTCGAGGTCGTCTACCAGGGCATCCGCCTCACGCCCGAACAGATCGTCTCGGCGGCCGTCGCCGAGGACGTGCACTGCGTCGGCCTGTCGATCCTGTCCGGCTCGCACGCCGAGCTGGTGCCGGACGTACTGAACCGGCTGCGCCGCACCGGCGCCGGCGACATCCCGGTGATCGCGGGCGGGATCATTCCCCCGGCCGACGCCGAGGCCCTGATCAAGGCCGGTGTCGCCGCCGTATTCACCCCGAAGGACTTCGGCATCACGGAGATCATCGGCCGTATCGTCGACGAGATCCGGAAAGCGAACAAGCTCGACCCTCTGGAGGTCCCCGCATGACCACGCCCAGCCCGTCGCCCGCCACCACCCCGATTTCGGGCGGCTCCGCCGCGCACTCCTCGTCTCCCGTGAACCGGCTGCGCCCGCGTCGCTCCTGTCTGGCAGTGCCCGGCTCGAACCCGCGGTTCCTGGAGAAGGCCCAGGGCCTCCCGGCCGACCAGGTCTTCCTCGACCTGGAGGACGCCTGCGCTCCGCTCGCCAAGGAGGGCGCCCGGCACCACATCGTCGACGCGCTGAACAACGGCGACTGGAATGGCAAGACCCGGGTCGTGCGGGTCAACGACTGGACGACTCACTGGACGTACCGCGACGTCATCACGGTCGTCGAGGGCGCGGGCCCGAACCTCGACTGCATCATGCTGCCGAAGGTCCAGGACGCCCAGCAGGTCGTCGCGCTGGATCTGCTGCTCACCCAGATCGAGAAGACGATGGGCTTCGAGGTCGGGAGGATCGGCATCGAGGCGCAGATCGAGAACGCCAAGGGCCTCGTCAACATCGACGACATCGCCGCCGCCTCGCCCCGCCTGGAGACCCTAATCTTCGGCCCGGCCGACTTCATGGCGTCGATCAACATGAAGACCCTGGTCGTCGGTCAGCAGCCGCCCGGCTACGGCGCGGACGCGTACCACTACATCCTGATGCGCATCCTGATGGCCGCCCGCACGCACGACCTCCAGGCGATCGACGGCCCGTTCCTCCAGATCCGCGACGTGGACGCCTACCGCGAGGTCGCCGGCCGTGCCGCGGCGCTCGGCTTCGACGGCAAGTGGGTGCTGCACCCCGGCCAGGTCGACGCGGCCAACGAGGTGTTCTCCCCCTCGCAGGAGGACTACGACCACGCCGAACTCATCCTGGACGCCTACGACTGGTGCACCTCCGAGGAGGGCGGCAAGAAGGGCTCCGCGATGCTCGGCGACGAGATGATCGACGAGGCCAGCCGCAAGATGGCCCTGGTCATCGCGGGCAAGGGCCGCGCGGCCGGCATGCAGCGCACCTCCAAGTTCGAAGCTCCGGAGGCCTGATCATGCAGTTCGGACGCACGTACGAGGAATTCGAGGTCGGTGCGGTCTACAAGCACTGGCCCGGAAAGACCGTCACCGAATACGACGACCACCTCTTCTGCCTGCTGACCATGAATCACCACCCGCTGCACATGGACAGCAACTACGCGGAGAGGACGACCGACTTCGGCAAGAACGTTGTCGTGGGCAACTACATCTACTCGCTGTTGCTCGGTATGTCGGTCCCGGACGTCTCCGGAAAGGCGATCGCCAACCTGGAGGTCGAGTCGCTGAAGCACGTGGCGCCGACCTTCCACGGCGACACGCTCTACGGCGAGACCACCGTTCTGGACAAGACCCCCTCAAGGTCCAAGAGCGACCGCGGAATCGTTTATGTGGAAACCAAGGGCTACAAGCAGGACGGCACGCTCGTCTGCGTGTTCCGCCGCAAGGTCATGGTCCCCACCGAGACGTACATCAAGGAGCGGGGCGGCGAGCAGCCCGGCCGCCCGGAACTGAAACAGCCTTCGCCTTCGCCTTCGCAGAAGAACGTGGAGAAGTAACCATGACTCGACTCGCCCAGACGGCCGGTCTCAACGACGTGCAGCAGGAAATCCTCTTCACGGTCCGGGATTTCGTCGACAAGGAGATCCTTCCGGTCGCGACCCAGCTGGAACACCGTGACGAGTACCCGACCGAGATCGTCGAGGGGCTCAAGGAGCTCGGCCTCTTCGGGCTGATGATTCCCGAGGAGTACGGGGGTCTGGGTGAGTCGCTTCTCACGTACGCGCTGTGCGTGGAGGAAATCGCCCGCGGCTGGATGAGCGTGTCGGGCATCATCAACACGCACTTCATCGTGGCGTACATGCTCAAGCAGCACGGCACGCAGGAGCAGAAGGACACGTTCCTGCCCCGGATGGCACTGGGCGAGGTCCGCGGCGCCTTCTCGATGTCCGAGCCGGCACTGGGCTCCGACGTCTCGGCGATCAGCTCCAAGGGCGTCAAGGACGGCGAGGAGTACGTCCTCAACGGTCAGAAGATGTGGCTGACGAACGGCGGCACGTCCTCGCTCGTGGCGGTCCTGTGCCGGAGTGACGAAGGCCACCCCGAGGGCACGCCGCCGCACAAGTCGATGACGACCTTCCTGGTGGAGAAGGAGCCCGGATTCGGCGAGGTCCGGCCCGGCCTCACCATCCCGGGAAAGATCGACAAGATGGGCTACAAGGGCGTCGACACCACCGAACTCATCATGGACGGGCTACGCATTCCGGCCAATCGCGTGCTGGGCGGCACCACCGGCCGAGGGTTTTACCAAATGATGGACGGCGTGGAGGTGGGCCGGGTAAATGTGGCTGCCCGTGGCTGTGGCGTCGCACAGCGTGCATTCGAACTGGGCGTTTCCTACGCGCAGCAGCGTCACACCTTCGGAAAACCGATCGCCCAGCACCAGGCGATCCAGTTCAAGCTGGCCGAAATGGCCACCAAGGTCGAGGCCGCGCATGCGATGATGGTAAATGCAGCGCGCAAAAAGGACTCCGGGGAGCGAAACGACCTGGAGGCAGGGATGGCGAAGTACCTCGCCTCCGAGTACTGCAAGGAAGTCGTCGAGGACGCCTTCCGTATCCACGGCGGTTACGGCTTCTCCAAGGAGTACGAGATCGAGCGCCTCTACCGCGAGGCCCCGATGCTGCTGATCGGTGAAGGTACCGCCGAGATCCAGAAAATGATCATCGGGCGCCGACTCCTCGAGGAGTACCGTTTCCAGGGTTGATTGTCCCTTTCGAGGTGATTTAACCGCGAAGAAGATCACACCCTGTCATCCTCATCCGGTGCCTTCCAGACGTCCGACTCGGCTGCTGGCTTGCCCAGTTGCGGTCCGCAACCGATAACATCGCCGGAAAAGCCGCCGTCCCCCGTTGCCAGCGCGGCATCATCCGCTACGAAGGTCATCCATGCCCGACAGCCATACCTCTGCACCACGCGGCGGGGTCCGCCTTGCACGCGGAGCTTCGCCGTGGCTCCTGCCGACCGTCGCCACCGCCGCACTCAGCCTGTCCCGGGCCCGCAGGTCCGGGCGCTGGGCGGCGGTGGCCGTGCCCACCACCGCGCTCGCGGCGGGCATGCTGTGGTTCTTCCGCGACCCCGAGCGCGAGATCACCCAGGGGCGCGTCATCTCACCGGCCGACGGCGTGGTGCAGAGCATCATGCCGTGGAAGGACGGGCGCACCCGCGTCGCGATCTTCATGAGCCCGCTGAATGTGCACGTCAACCGCGCGCCCCTGGCCGGCACGGTGACATCGGTCGAGCACATCCCCGGTGGGTTCGTCCCGGCGTTCAACAAGGAGAGCGAGAACAACGAGCGCGTTGTCTGGCACTTCGACACCGAGCTCGGTGACATCGAGATGGTGCAGATCGCGGGTGCGGTCGCCCGCCGCATCGTCCCCTACCTCCCTCAGGGCACGAAGGTGGAGCAGGGCGAGCGCATCGGCCTGATCCGCTTCGGCTCCCGGGTCGACATCTACCTTCCGGAAGGTATCGATGTCGCGGTCGAGGTCGGCCAGGCCACCACCGCGGGGGTGACTCGCATTGACCGTGATTGATCCCGACACACAGGCCGGCTGGGTGCCGGAGGCCGAGGCCGAGGACGACGCCGAGGACATGCCGCTCTCGATGCGGCTGTCGATAGCGGACACCCTCACTCTCGGTAACGCCACGTGCGGCTTCATGGCGGTGTACTTCACCACCACGGGGATCCTCATCCCGCACCTCACGGGCAGCGACGAGAGCGGCATGGCGCGGCATTCCGCGGCCACCGCCGTGATCCTCATGCTCATGGCCGCCATCTTCGACCTGTTCGACGGACTCGTGGCCCGCAAGCTGCGTTCGTCGCCGATGGGTGCCGAGCTGGACAACCTCTCGGACCTGGTCAGCTTCGGGCTCGCTCCGGCGTACTTCGTCCTCGTGTACGGCATGGTCGCGGACGACGCACACCAGCGGGTCTCGGCGCTCGCGGCGATCGTGGTGCTGCTGGCGGTGGTGCTCAGGCTTGCGAGATTCTCCTGCGTGACCTTGAAGGACGGCATGTTCCAGGGCATGCCGAGCCCCTTCGGAGCGCTCACGGTCATCTCGATCGTGCTCCTGGAGCTGCCCTTCGTGCCGACGCTGCTCGCGATCATCGGAGTGGCGTGGCTGATGGTCAGCCGGGTCGAGTACCCGAAACCGCGGGGTGTGCTCGCGGTGGCGATGCTCGGCTGGATCGTGGCCGCGATGGGGCTGCTGGCCGCATGGGCGTTCGATGCCCCGGGCGGTCAGCTCCTGCTCCAGACCGGCTGCGCGCTCCAGGTGGTCCTGGGGGCGGTCATCCCGCTCTTCGCGACCGCCCGCCGGGTGAACACCTTCCGTGACAACCGGCGCGAGGCACGAGCGGCTCAGCTGCCGTAGTCCGCACCGCACAGCAAGGACGAGGGCCCGGATGCTCCCCAGCATCCGGGCCCTCGTGCGTGACCGCGCCACGGGCGCGCACCCGGGGCCCCGCATCTCAGCCGGAGCCGTACAGGTCCGTGAGACTGATGCCGGTGGTGCTGCCCGCGCCGCCGAGCGGAGTCTGGTGGTCCAGGCTCACGAAGGCGCCGCCCTCCTGCCACAGGGCCGGCTCCAGCAGGGCGTACTTCGCCTCGTCCCAGGTGGCCCAGTCGTAGCCGAGCAGGCCGCCGGTGTCGCCCGAATTCGGGTTGAGGCACCAGAACGTCTGGCTGATCCGGTTCTCCACGCTGACGTCACGCAGCGCGGTCATCCACTTCTCGTTGGGCCCGTCGTCCAGGTAGCCGCCCCACTCGCCGATCAGCAGGGGCGCCGCGCCGCTCTTGTGGAGGTAGAGCCAGTTCGGGTCCCAGACGTCCCGCTCCAGCGTCGTACGGCTCCACTCGCCCTGGAACCAGGGCTGAGCGAAGACGAGCAGTCCGTAGTCGTGCGGGGAGTAGACGAGCTGGTCCTGCTGGGCCCCGAGGTCGACGGGGTGCTCCGCCGCGCCGCGCAGATTGCCGCCCCACCAGTCGTTGTAGTAGTCCGCCGGGTCGGTGGAGGACCAGTCCGTTCCGTCCCGCGGGTAGACCTCGATCCCCTCGCAGAGGATCAGTACGTGCGGGTTGATCGCGAGAATTCGCTTGCCCGCCGTCTCGCAGGCGTACTTGAAATTGTCCTGGTCGGTGGAGCCGTCCCACTTCGCGCGGGGGCTGTCACCCTGCTTGCCGTGCGGCTCGTTCTTGATGTCCATCGCCACCAGCGTGTCGTCGGACTTGTAGCGGTCGGTCACCCACTCCCATGCCGTGTAGAACTGCTCGGTGGTGATCGATCCCTTCCACCAGACGGGGTGGATGTGTCCGGCATTGTCCGCCTCGGCGCTGTGTACGTCGAGCATGACCTTGATGCCGTACTTCTTCGCCACATCGAGAAAGGCGTCGAATACCTGAAGGCTCGTCTTGTCCTTCAGCTCCGGATTCGCCCAGGAATTGACCGCACTGGGGACGGTCGCCTGTCCGTTCTTCCATTCCAGGAGGAGCTGGGTGGAGATCGGCACCCGGACGATATTGATGCCCCGTTCCGCCATCTGACGCGTGAGGGTGTCCAGATTGGCCGACCAGAGGCCGTGGAAGACCCGCTCGGTGGCATTGAATCCGAACCAGTTGACGCCGGTCAGCCAGACGTCGTGACCGTTCTCGTCGACGATCCGATTGCCGTCGGTGTGCAGCCAGTCCGTGCCGGTCGCAGCTTCGGTACGGGATTCCGCCCGGGGTTCCGTTTGCGCCCCCGCCCCGGCTTGTGCGGACACCCTGCCGGCAGGATGTACCGGCTGCGCGGCGGCCGTTCCCGATAAGGCGAACAGCATGACGGCGGCCAGCCCCGCGGCCGCCCATGTTCCCTTTCGCCCACGTCTGAAGGACTTCATTCGTTTTCACCTTTCGGGTGAAGAGCAAGAAATTGTGGGAGCGCTCCCAAGCATGAAGCCAGCACACCGGCGCACTGTCAATGGGTCACGGCGACATCCACGGCGATCCGGCGGGCGGGAGACCCCGGTCCTTCATGCCGGGGACGCCTTCCGCACCCCCGCCGGCTCACGGCAGGCGGGCGGCGCCCACGATCCCACCGGCGGCACCGGCCCCACCAACCCGCCCAGAACACCAGATTCCCACAGTGTTTCGTCGCAATTTTGAGTACTCAAGACAGAATCTTGCGCAGCAGCGTGGACTTCCTTGCGTCGCTCCTCCTAGCCTGTGGGGCGTCCGAAGAGCCCCCACGAGCCGCAAGGACGACTGAGACGTGACCTCACCACCCCGAAGCCAGTTGCTCAGACGATCCATATCCGCCTCTCTCTCGCTGGCGATCGCCGCGTTCACCGCCGCTGCCGCCGTAGTCCTGTCCAGCGCGCCGCCCGCCCAGGCAGCGGGGGTCCCCGCCCCCTCCCCACTGGCGGTCCCCGGTCGCGGCGCGACCGTTCCGTTCAAGGAGCAGGAAGCCGAGTACGCCGCCACCAACGGCACCCTGATCGGCCCGAACCGCCTGTACGGCACGCTTCCCTCCGAAGCGTCGGGCCGGCAGGCCGTGACCCTGGACGCGGTCGGTGAGTACGTGGAGTTCACGCTCACCGCACCCGCGAACGCCATGTCCTTCCGGTACTCGCTGCCGGACAACGCCGCCGGATCGGGCCGGGACGCCTCGATCGACGTGACGGTGAACGGCGCCTCGCCCAAGGCGGTGCCTGTCACCTCGAAGTACGGCTGGTACTACGGCGGCTACCCGTTCAACAACAATCCGGGCGACACCAACCCGCACCACTTCTACGACGAGGCCCGGACCATGTTCGGATCGACCCTCGCGGCCGGTACGAAGGTCCGGTTGCAGGTCACGTCCACCGCCGCCTCACCGTCGTTCACCATCGACCTGGCGGACTTCGAGCAGGTGGCCGCGCCGACCGTCAAGCCCTCGGGCGCCCTTGACGTCGTCGCCGACTTCGGCGCCGACCCGACCGGGGCCGCCGACTCGACCGCCAAGATCCAGGCGGCCGTGAACGCGGGCAAGGCGCAGGGCAAGGAGGTCTACATCCCGCAGGGCACCTTCCAGGTCCGCGACCACATCGTCGTGGACAAGGTGACGCTGCGCGGCGCCGGTCCCTGGTACTCCGTCCTGACCGGGCGGGACCCCTCGAACCGGAGCAAGGGCGTCGGCGTCTACGGCAAGTACGCCGGGGAGGGCGGCAGCAGCAACGTCACACTCAAGGACTTCGCCATCATCGGCGACATCCGTGAGCGCGAGGACAACGACCAGGTCAACGCCATCGGCGGGGCGCTGTCCGACTCGACCGTCGACAACGTCTGGATGCAGCACACCAAGTGCGGCGCCTGGATGGACGGCCCGATGGACAACTTCACCATCAAGAACAGCCGCATCCTGGACCAGACCGCGGACGGCGTGAACTTCCACTACGGCGTCACGAACTCCACGGTCACCAACACCTTCGTCCGCAACACCGGTGACGACGGTCTGGCGATGTGGGCGGAGAACGTCCCGAACGTGAAGAACAAGTTCACGTTCAACACCGTGATCCTGCCGATCCTCGCCAACAACATCGTCACGTACGGCGGCAAGGACATCACCATCTCCGACAACGTCATGTCGGACACCATCACCAACGGCGGCGGCCTGCACATCGCCAACCGCTACCCCGGTGTCAACTCCGGTCAGGGCACAGCCGTCTCCGGTACGACCACGGCAGCGCGCAACACCCTGATCCGTACCGGGAACAACGACTACAACTGGCAGTTCGGCGTCGGCGCGATCTGGTTCAGCGGGCTCAACGAGCCGATCAACGCCACGGTCAACATCTCCGACACCGAGATCCTGGACAGCTCCTACGCCGCGATCCACCTCATCGAAGGTGCGACGAACGGGCTGCACTTCGACCACATCAGGATCGACGGCGCCGGCACCTACGCCCTCCAGATCCAGGCACCGGGCACGGCCACCTTCACCGATGTCGTTGCCACGCACATCGCCCAGTCCAACCCCATCCACAACTGCGTGGGCAGCGGCTTCCAGATCACCCGGGGCGCCGGCAACTCCGGCTGGTACGCCGATCCGCCGGCCTGCACCGGCACCTGGCCTGCCCCGGTGTGGACCAACGGCGGGGTGCCGGGCGGCGGCAGCGGCCCGACGGACCCGCCCACCGACCCGCCGACCGACCCGACCGACCCGCCCACGGACCCTCCCACCGATCCGCCGGCCGAGACGGGGAACCTCGCCCAGGGCCGTAACGTCACCGAGTCCGGCCACGCGGACGTGTACGGCGCGTCCAACGCCGTGGACGGCAACGCGAACACCTACTGGGAGAGCACCAACCACGCCTTCCCGCAGACCATCACCGTGGACCTCGGCGCGGCCAAGGCGGTCAAGCGCCTGGTCCTGAAGCTTCCCCCGGCGGCCGCCTGGTCCACCCGCACACAGACGCTGAGCGTGTCCGGCAGCGCCGACAACAGCAACTTCAACTCGCTCAAGGCCTCGGCGGGTTACACCTTCGATCCGTCGAGCGGGAATCAGGCGACCGTCACCCTGCCCGGCACCTCGTCCCGCTATCTGCGGCTGACGTTCACCGGCAACACCGGCTGGCCGGCTGCACAGCTCTCGGAACTGGAGGCCTATTCCAGCTGATCCGGACACACTCGCGGGGCGGCACGCATCACGCGTGCCGCCCCGCGGGCCTTGTGCCGCTGCCGTCTACTTCAGCGTGAAGGACTTCGCCGCCGCTGCCGCCTGCGCGGGCCTGACGACCTTGAGGCCGCCGGGGGTCTTGGCGTCCGGCTTCATGATCACGCTCTCCCGGGTGGAGGGCGCCGCCGGGTCGGAGAAGTTGTGCGGCATCCCGAAGTCGCTGCCGAAGTCCGTGATGGTGAGCAGCGCCTTGTCGATGCCCTCACGGGTGAGGTCCTTCGAGGCGCAGGCCTTCTTCAGCGCCTCGCCGAACAGGCTCGCCGCGTTGTAGCCCGCGATGACGCCGTTGTCGAGTCCGTCCTTCGGGTACTCGGCGCCGTACTCCTTGGCGAGCTTCGCCGGCCCGGCTCCGGGGTCGCCGATCGGCAGGGTGGACGCGGCGACGTAGTAGTCGGCCTCCAGGGCCGGACCCGCCTGGGTCTTCAGCAACTGGGGGGCGAACGCCGAGTTGTTGCCGACGACCGGGACCTTGAAGCCGGTGGCTGCGGCGACGCCGACCAGTGAGGCCGCCTGACGCGGGCCGGCGCTGACGATGACGGCCTTGACGCCGGCCTGTTTGAGCGCGGAGACCTGGGCGGTCATGTCGTTGTCGGTGGGCTTGATCTTCTGCTCGACGACGGTGAGGCCCGCCTCCTTCGCCGCGTACTTCGAGCCGGCCAGGGCGTTCTCGCCGTAGTCGCCCTCGAAGTAGACGTGACCGATCTTGTCGCCCTTGGCGATGCGCTTCTCGGCGAGCAGGTAGTCGATCAGGTTGATCGTCTCGACGTCGTACGTGGCGCCGATGACGCGGACGTACTTGCTGCCGAGCAGATTGGCCGACCATGCCTGCGGCAGGACGAGTCCCTTGTCCTGGCCGTCGATGCGCTGCTCGACGGCGGCCACGAACGGCGAACCGATGAACTGGGTGAAGCCCAGCACCTTCGGCTCCAGTTCGGTGTATCCCGCGATGGCCTTCTGCGGGTCGTATCCGTGGTCGCGCACGGTCAGTTCGACCTTGCGCTCGCAGATGCCGCCGGCGGCGTTGGTCTGCTTGACCCAGAGCTGCTGGGCCTGGGTGACGCTCTTGCCGAGCGAGGCGTAGACCCCGGTCATGTCGGTGAGCGCGCCCAGTGAGATCGTCGAGTCGGTGACGCCCTCGCCGGTCTTCACACCGCCCTTGTCCTGAGTTCCCCCGTCGGAGGACTTGGCCTTCTCGCTGCAGCCCACGAGGGTGAGGGTGAGGGCCGCGCACACGGCCCCGAGCACACGCAGTTTCATTTCTTCTCTCCCGAGTTCTTCATCAGACGTGTCAGGCCGCCAGGCAGGAACAGAACAGCCGCGACCACCGCGGCGCCGTACAGGTAGCGCGATGCCTCGCCCGGAGCCAGACCGCCCGTACCGGGGGCGGAGACCAGGGGCAGGGAATCGCTGTAGTGGGTGAGCAGCTGCGGCAGCAGCGAGACGAACGCGGCCCCGACGACCGCTCCCGCCACGGTGCCGAGCCCGCCGATGACGATCATGGCGAGGTATTCGAGGGACAGGACCATGCCGAAGTACTCGGGCACGGTCCGCTGGAAGACCAGCGCGAGCAGGACACCCGCCAGTCCGGCGTACATCGAGGACAGGACGAAGACACCCGCCCGGTAGCGGGCGACGGGCACGCCCATCACTCCTGCCGCGATGCGGTGGTCGCGGATGGCGTTGAGCGCCCTGCCCGGCCGGCCGCGCAGCACACCGCGGGCGAACAGGCCGCTCAGGAGCAGGGCGAGCAGCGCCGCGTACCAGAGCTTCTCGGAGGACTGGAACGGCACTGCGGCCACCATGACCTCGGTGTCGTCGAAGTCGAAGCCGAAGAGCGAGAGCGGCGGCACGGCACGGCCGTTGAAGCCGCCGGTGAGGGAGCCCGCGTTGAACAGCACGTGCTGGCCGATGAAGATCAGCGCCAGGGTCGCGATGCCGAGATAGGCGCCGCGCAGCCGGCTCGCGATGGGGCTGAACAGTCCGCCGGCGACTCCGGCGAGGAGCACGGCGAGCACGGCGGCGAGCCAGCTGGGCAGGCCGAGTCCGGAGAGCTCGTGCCCGTTCTCCGTGCTGCTCTCCCCCGCCAGGACGCAGTAGCCGTACGCGCCCACGGCGAGGAAGAAGGCGTGCCCCATGGAGAGCTGGCCGGTGGCGCCGGTGAGGAGGTTGAGCCCGATGGCGCCGATGGCGGCGGCCATGGCGAAGAGTCCGGCCTGCAGCCAGAAGCGGTCCAGGTAGAACGGGAACGCGAGCAGCAGTACCGAGCCGACGGCCCAGAGGTAGGTACGCGGGTGGCGCAGCCGGGCGGCGAGGGCCTCGGACGGGGTGGTGAGCCGGGCTCCCGCGGCGGTTTCGGTGGTCGTGGTCTCAGACACGGGCGAGCTCCTTCGTACCGAAGAGTCCCGCGGGCCGCAGGAGCAGCACGAGCACCATCACCAGGTAGGGGGCGAGGTCGCCGATGCCGCGGCCCAGGAAGGAGAGGTCGCTCTGGTAGCCGGTGGCGAGCGATTCGGTGACGCCGACGATGAGTCCCCCGGCGAGGGCCCCGGTCGTCGAGTCGAGTCCGCCGAGGATCGCGGCGGGGAAGGCCTTGAGTGCGGCCAGGGAGGTCGCCCGTTCCAGTCCCGGTGTGGGGAAGACGGTGAGGAAGAGCGCGGCCACCGCGGCGAGTGCTCCCGCCACCGCCCAGGCGGCGAGGGAGACCCGGCCGAGCTTGATGCCCATCAGGGCCGCGGTCTGCGGGTTCTCGGCGGCCGCCCGCATCGACACGCCCCAGGAGGTGAAGCGGAAGGCGAGCAGGAACACCGTGATGAGCAGACCGGCGGCGAGGAACGCGGCGATCCGGGTCTCGGCGAGAGTGACGCCGCCGATGGTGACGACGTCGTCGCCCCACGGGTCGCCGAGCGCGAGCACCTCCGTGCCCATGCGCCGGGTCAGTTCGGTGGTGAGGAGGATGTCGACGCCGATGGTGACGATCGCCAGGACGCTGTGGTCGCTGCCCCGGTAGCGGCGCATCACCAGGAACTCGACGGCCGCTCCGACGACGGCCGCGCCCGCTATGCCGACGGCGAGCGCGGGCCAGAAGCCGATGTCGTCGTGGAGGACGGCGGTCACGTAGCCGCCCGCGAGCAGCAGAGAGGCGTGGGCGAAGTTGACGACCTCGGTGGCCTTGAAGATGACGACGAAGCCGAGCGCGATCAATGCGTAGACGGAGCCGATGGAGAGGCCACCGAGGAGGAGTTCGATGAAGGTGGTCATTCCTGTGCCCCCAAGTAGGCCTGGACGACGGCCGGATCGTTCTGGACCTCGGCGGGGGTGCCGCCGGAGATCCTGCGCCCGAAGTCGAGTACGGTCACGGCGTCCGCGAGCCGCATCACCACTCCCATGTCGTGTTCGACGAGCACGATCGAGATGCCGAGGCTGTCGCGCACCCCGGCGACGACCGCGGCGGTGCGCCGCCGCTCGTCGGCGGTCATCCCGGCGACCGGTTCGTCCAGAAGGAGGACCTGCGGCTCCATGCAGAGCGCGCGGCCGAGCTCGACGAGCTTCTGCTGCCCGTACGGGAGCGCCCCGGCCGGCCGGTCCAACTCCTTCTCCAGCCCGATGAATTCGGCGATCTCGCGGACCCGGTCCAGATGGCGGCGGGCCTCGCGGGCGGCGGACGGCAGGCGCAGTCCGCTGGCGAGGAACCCGGCGCGGGTGAGCCGGTGCCGGCCGAGGAGCAGGCTGTCGGTGACAGTGGCGTGCGGGGGCAGCGCCAGGTTCTGGAAGGTACGGGCGACGCCGAGCGCGGCGATCCTGTGCGGGGCGAGCCCGGTGAGTTCCGTCGTGCCGAGGTGGACGCTGCCGGAGGTCGCCCGGTACACCCCGGACAGCACGTTGAAGGTGGTCGACTTCCCTGCCCCGTTGGGCCCGATGACGGCGTGTACGCTGCCGGGCTCCACGGTGAAGGAGACGCCGTCGAGGGCGGTGAGCCCGGCGAAGCGGACGGTGACGTCGCGGACGGCGAGTGCGGCCGGAGCCGTTTCCTGGACAACGGTCACGCGGACCACCTGCTCAGCGTGCGTACGGCCCCGGAGGCCCGGCCCGCGTCCTCGGCGGCCGTCTCGTCGACGACGCCCAGGTAGCGGCGGCGCACCTCGTCGGAGGCGGCGAGTTCGTCGGCCGGCCCCTCCAGAGTGACCTCGCCGACCTCCAGGACGTAGGCCGTGGAGGCGAGCCGCAGGGCGATCGCGGCGTTCTGCTCGACGAGCAGGACGGAGGTGCCCGACGCGTTGATCTCCTGCACCGTCTCGGCGATGCGCTGCGCCATCAACGGGGCCAGTCCCAGGGAGGGTTCGTCGAGCAGCAGCAGCCGGGGCCGGGCCATCAGGGCCCGCCCCATCGCCAGCATCTGCTGTTCGCCGCCCGACAGCAGGCCGGCGCGCTGGTGCGCGCGCTGGGCCAGTACCGGGAACAGTTCGTGTACGCGGGTCAGTGCGGCCGCCGACGCCTTGCGGCCGCCGCGGGCCCCGAGGGCGCCCGCCCGCAGGTTGTCTGCCACCGTCATGCGGGCGAACACCTGTCGTCCCTCGGGCACCTGGACCACTCCGGCGGCCACCACCTGGGCGGCGCGCAGCCCGTCCAGGGGGCGGCCGTCGAAGCGGACGGTGCCCGTACCCGTCCCGCGGTGGAAGCCGAGGGTCCGCGAGATGGCCCGCAGCAGCGTGGTCTTCCCGGCCCCGTTGCCGCCGAGTACGGCGGTGATCGCGCCGGCCGGCACATCGAGGGAGACGTCGCGCAGGGATCGTACGGGGCCGTAGCCCACGGACAGTGCGCGGATCTCGAGCGTTGCCATGCGTCCTCCTCCTTCCGCCTTGTCTTGGAATCGACGCGTCGATTCGCGTGGTGCGCAGGGGTCGCGGCCCGGCCGTGGCCGGCGCTTTACGCCTGTGCCTGCCGGTGCCTGCTCGTGCCTGCCCCTGTGTCTCTGTGGGGCCACAGACCAGCAGCGGACGGCCCGCGCGTCCACGGTCACCGGCCGAAACGCTGCGGGTGCCCCGTGCGGAGGGCCGCCGGTTGTGCACGCGCACAGAGGCGGGGTGTGCCCTGTCGCCCCGGACCCGGACCGGTGCCATCCTCACGACGGCGGTCCGGTGGAGCGGGCGGCTCCCAGAGGCGTGCGGAGAACGGAGCGGGCATGCGGCAGCGCGGGGACGAGCGGGGGTGGGCGCTGCTCGACGCGCTGCTGGACGACGAGAGCGGGCATGACCTCGCGGCGCTCGCCGGTGCGGTGCTGGGGCTGCCGGAGCGGGGTCGCTACGCGGTGGCGGTGGTCCCGGCGCGTGGGGGCATCCCGCACCGCCCGGCCGGCGCGCACGGGATGCGGTTCCTGTGGCGGTCTCGGCCGGACCGGGAGATCGCGGTGGTGGCGCTGGGGGATGCGGAACCGGCGGCCGTCGCCGCGCTGTTGTCGGAGGGGGGTCCTGGCCCCGGTGGGGTCAGTCCGGTGGTGGACGGCCTGTCCGCCCTGGGCGCGGCCCGCAGGCTGGCCGATGCGGCGCTGCTGACGTGCGGGCCGGGCGGCGAGCGTGTCGTCTGCCTGGACGGCCGGGTCCCCGGGGCCCTCGTGGCGGGCCAGCCGGCCCTCGCGGCCCACCTGGCCACGGATGTCTTCGGCGCGCTCCTGGCCCGGGACCCGGCGGACCGGGCCCTGCTGGTGTCGACGCTGGACGCGTGGCTGGAGTGCGGGGGGTCGGCGGGGCGTACGGCGGTGCGGCTGTGCTGCCACCGGAACACGGTGCTGAACCGTTTGCGGCGGCTGGAGGCGCTGACGTCACGCTCACTGTCGCGGCCGCGCGAGCTGGTGGAACTGATGCTGGCCCTGGAGGCGGTCCGGCTGAGTGCGAGCCCCTCCGGCGATTGAGGAGCGGGGGTACGGGGGCGGAGCCCCCGGAAAGGCCCCCGCCCCCGTCACCTCACCTCAGCGCAGGAAGTCCCGTGCGATGGACTCCGCCACCCGCTCCAGGAGCGGACCGGCCTCGGCCATGCAGACCGCCGGGTCCGGCTCCAGCTCCGTGAGCGCGTACGCGCGGCGGATGCCCGCACCGCCCAGGGCCTCCGGGGTCAGCGCCAGACGGCCGCAGACCGCGACGACCTCGATGCCCGCCGCGCGCGCCGCCGCGGCGACGCCGGCCGGGGCCTTGCCGTGCAGGGTCTGTGCGTCGAGGGAGCCCTCGCCGGTGACGACCAGCGTCGCCCGGGCCAGCGCGGGAGCGAAGCCGAGGACGTCGAGCATCACCTCGATCCCGGGCCGGAACCGCGCACCGAGCCCGACGAGCGCCCCGTACCCGATACCGCCCGCCGCACCGGCACCCGGCAGCTGTGCCTGCTCCGGCCCCAGCACGGAGGCGTAGTGGGCGAGTGCCGCGTCGAGCACCGCGACGTCGTCCTCGGTCGCGCCCTTCTGTCGGCCGTACACCTCCGGCGCGCCGGTGGGCCCGGTGAGCGGATTGTCGACGTCGCTCGCGAGGATCAGGTCGACCTCGCCGAGCCGTGGGTCTAGCCCGGACAGGTCGGCCGCGGCCAGATCGGCGAGGCCACCGCCCCCGGGGCCGACGGGCTTGCCGTCCGCGTCCAGGAACCGTGCGCCGAGCGCGGCCAGCATGCCCGCCCCACCGTCCGTGGTCGCGCTGCCTCCGACGCCGAACACGATGGTCCGCGCGCCCGCTTCGAGCGCGGCGAGCAGCAGCTCACCCGAGCCGTACGTGGTGGCCGTGAGCGGGGCGAACACGCCCGCAGGCAGATGCTGGAGGCCCGAGGCCTCGGCCATCTCGACCACCGCGGTGGTCTCGCGCACCGCGTAGGCGGCAGTCACTGGGTCGCCCAGCGGCCCGGTCACCCGCGCCTCGCGGCGTTCGAATCCGGCGGCCACCGCGGCCGCCACCGTGCCGTCGCCGCCGTCCGCCACGGGCAGGGTCTCGACCTGCACCCCGGGGACGACGCGCCGCAGTCCGGCCGTCACCCGCTCCGCGACCTGTACCGCCGTGAGCGAGCCCTTGAACTTGTCCGCCGCGACGAGCACGCGTGCGGTCTTCATCACTGCTCCGTCCGTCACCTTGATTCCCTTTGCTTTCGAACAGGCAGTCGCGCCGCCCCGACCCTATCCGCCGCACCCCCTCCCTGCCCATGGGTGTCCGTGCCCTGGACCCGGCCACTACGCTGCCGTCGTGACCACGAATGATTACGCCGCGTACATCGCCGGTCTCCCGAAGGTCCTGGCCGGTGCGGCCTGCATCTTCCGTGACGGCCAGGGGCGGGTGCTGCTCGTCGAACCGAACTACCGGGAGGGCTGGACGCTCCCGGGCGGCACCATCGAGTCGGCGGACGGCGAGTCCCCGCGGCAGGGGGCGCGGCGCGAGTCGGCGGAGGAGATCGGCCTCGATCTGGAGCCCGGCCGGCTGCTCGCGGTGGATTGGACGCGTGGCACCGCGCGGCCGCCGATCGTGGCCTATGTGTACGACGGCGGGGTGCTGGACGAGGAGCAGCTGAAGGCGGTCCGGCTCCAGGAGGAGGAGCTCCTGTCGTGGAGGCTCGTCGAGACCGCGGAGATCGACGGGTACCTGCTCGGGGCGCTGCGCGGGCGTGTGCGTGCGGCGCTGGACGCGCTGGAGTCCGGCCTGGGCCCCGTAGAGCTGGAGGACGGCAGCCCCGTCGGCTGACGGGCCGGCTCCGGGCCGCCGGTCAGCCCTGCCGGTCCTGCGGTGCCTGATTCCGTCCTCGTGCTCGGTCTCCTCGCGCGCTGCCGCCCGCGCCTCGGGGCGGTGGCCGCGCGCGATGTGGTCACGTACGACGCGTTCGATCGCGTCCTGGGGGCTGCCGACGCCGGCCGGCACCGTCACCTCGACCACGAGTGTCGCGTCCGGACCGACCGATACCATCGCCGTGGCGGGGACGTCAGCAGCCCTGGATATCGCCTCGCGAGGTGCGGCGGACGGTGCGTACGCTCCCCGCATGACACTCGTGGCGATCCTCAGTGGCGCCGGCATCTCCACGGACTCCGGCATCCCCGACTACCGCGGGCCGAACGGCCTCTGGCGCAAGGACCCGGAGGCCGAGAAGCTCGTCCGGTACGACCTGTACATGGCCGATCCGGAGATCCGCCGCCGCTCCTGGCAGATGCGGCTCACGACCGCGGCGTGGAACGCCGAGCCGAACGCGGCCCACCGGGCGGTGGCCGGCCTGGAGCGGTCCGGTATCGCCGTACGGGTGATCACGCAGAACGTGGACGGTCTGCACCAGGCGGCCGGTCTCTCCGCGCGCAAGGTCCTCGAACTGCACGGCACCGCACGCCAGGTGGTGTGCACCCGTTGTCACGCCCGATCGACGATGGCCGAGGCCCTGGCCAGGGTCCAGGGCGGGGAGCCTGATCCGCCGTGCGCCACGTGCGGCGGGATCCTCAAGGCGGCCACGGTCATGTTCGGCGAACGGCTCGACCCGGTGGTGCTGGGCAACGCGATGGTGGTCGCGAAGGGCTGCGAGGTGTTCATCGCGGTCGGTACGACGCTCCAGGTGCACCCCGCCGCCTCGCTGGCCGGTATCGCGGCGGAGCACGGGGCGCGGCTGATCGTGATGAACGCGGAGCCGACGCCGTACGACGCGCAGGCGCAGGAGACGATCCGGGAGCCGATCGGCACGGCGCTGCCCGCCCTGCTCAAGCGGTTGACGGACGAGGCGGGTTCGGGAGCGGGCGCCGGGACGTGATGTCGGTGGCGCCTGGACGGTCCGGTGCATGACTGCCGCTGCCTCCCTCGGCACCACGCGGGCCTCGTACGACACCGTCGGGGCGTGCGGTAACGTTGACGGCTGCGAAGGGGAGTAGCCCTGCAAACCGGTCGTCGACATACTGGAGCCTCCGGGTTCCCGGTGGCCGGGCTCGTGGATCATGGCGGGCGGGCGAGACCTTCGGTCAGGTATGACACGCCCACGCCCCGTGGGCGGTGCCGTCATGCCGGGCCGAGTGGTCCTCCGAAAAGCCCGAGCGGCACTTCGCGGAAGATCCGGGGCCCGGCTCCTACAGAAAGCCACCCGGAATGCATCTCGACCCCCTGGCGATCATCACCGCTTTCGGGCTGATCTTCCTCGCGGAACTTCCCGACAAGACGATGTTCGCGTCGCTGGCCATGGGCACGCGCATGCGCCCGCTCTACGTCTGGTTCGGCACGTCGTCCGCGTTCATCGTGCATGTCGCCATCGCGGTCGGGGCGGGCGGCCTGCTCGGCCTGCTGCCCGACTGGATCGTCAAGCTCGTCTCGGCCTGCCTCTTCGCCTTCGGCGCGTTCATGCTGCTGCGGGCCGACGCGGGCGACGACGACGAGGAGGGCGGCCCGAAGACGGTCACCGGCTTCTGGCCGGTGTACTCCACCGCCTTCATGGCGGTCTTCATCAGCGAGTGGGGCGACCTCACCCAGATCACCACGGCCAACCTGGCCGCGAGCAACGGCACCTGGTCCACCGCGATCGGATCCGCCGCGGCCCTGATGTCCGTATCGGCGCTGGCGCTGCTCGCGGGGCGGTTCATCGCGAAGCGCGTACCGCTGAAGACCGTCCAGCGCATCGGCGGAGTGTGCATGCTGGGGCTGGCGATCTGGACGGTTGTGGAGATCTTCACCGGCTGACCGGGCCGGTACGGCAGCAGGGCTCCGCGTGTCCGCGCGGAGCCCTGCTGCGTACCGCCCCTAGAAGAGCACGGGAGCGCTGTCGTGCGTACCGTTCTCGAAGGCCAGCAGGCGCTCCTTGCGGTCGAGGCCGCCGCCGTATCCGGTGAGGCTCCCCGAGGCGCCGATCACCCGGTGGCAGGGCACGATGATGCCGACCGGGTTCTTGCCGTTGGCCAGCCCCACAGCGCGCGAGGCGCCGGGCTTGTGGAGGTTCTCGGCCAGTTCCCCGTACGTACGGGTCTCGCCGTACGGGATCCGCTGGAGTTCGGCCCAGACGGAGCGCTGGAACGGGGTGCCCGCGAGACGCAGCGGGAGGTCGAACTCCCGCAGTTCACCGGCGAAGTAGGCGTCCAGTTGCTCGACGGCCTCGTCGAAGGGGCCGGGGTCGGGCTCGCCGAAGGTCTCCTCGGGCGGGCGGTGGCGCTGGTCGGTCATGTAGAGGCCGGCGAGGACCCGGTCGGTGGCGACGAGGGTCAGCGGGCCGTAGGGGCTGTCGATCACGGTGTGCTGCCGGGTCGCGGCAGCGATGTGCGTCCGGGGCGCGGCAGCGGCAGCGATGTGCGTCGTGGTCACGAGGAACTTCCTTGCGCGGGAAGGTGGTTGATGGGGTGGTCGTCGACGGTCCACAGATACTGCACGGCGTAGGCCCGCCAGGGCCGCCAGGCCGCCGCGCACGCGGTGAGCGCCGCCGGGGTCGAAGGCAGGCCGAGTTGCTCGGCGGCCCGGCGGATACCGAGGTCCGTGGGCAGGAAGGCGTCCGGGTCGCCGAGCGCCCGCATGGCGATGACCTCGACGGTCCAGGGGCCGAATCCGGGCAGCGCGTCCAGTTCGGCCCGTGCCTTCTCCCAGTCGCTGTCGGTGCCCAGGCGCAGCGAGCCGTCCGCCAGGGCGCCGACGAGCGTGGTGAGGGTGCGGCGGCGGCTGCGGGGCAGGGCGAGCTGTTCGGGGTCGAGTCCGGCCAGTGCCCGAGGCGTCGGGAAGAGATGGGTGAGGCCGCCCTCCGGGTCGTCCACGGGTGTGCCGTGGGCGGTGACCAGCCGGGCCGCGTGCGTCCGGGCGGCCGCGGTGGACACCTGCTGGCCGAGCACGGCCCGGACGGCGAACTCCGCACCGTCGACGGTCCTCGGCACCCGTCGGCCCGGCCCCTTGTCGACCAGCGGGGCCAGCAGCGGATCGGAGCGCAGTTGCTCGTCGACGGCGACCGGGTCGGCGTCCAGGTCCAGCAGCCAGCGGCACCGGCTGATGGCCAGGGTGAGATCGCGAGGGTCGGTGAGCGAGAGCCGGCAGGCGATGTGGTCGGGGTGCGGGGTGAGGGCGACGATGCCGTGCCCGTGGGGCAGGTCGAGGGTGCGGCGGTAGGCACCGTCGCGCCATTCCTCGACGCCCGGGACGGCCGTCGCGGCGAGGTGGCCGAAGAGGTTGCTGGGGTTGAGCGGGGCGCGGTACGGAAGCCGCAGCGCTATCACACCGGGTGTGGCCGGGGGCCGCGCCGAGCGGGCCGCTCGGCTGCGCAGCTCCCCCGGTGCGAGGGCGAAGACCTCGCGGACGGTGTCGTTGAAGGTGCGGATCGAGGCGAACCCGGCGGCGAACGCCACCTCGGCCATGGGCAGCCCGGTCGTCTCGATGAGCACCCGCGCGGTCTGCGCCCGCTGCGCCCGGGCCAGCGCGAGGGGCCCGGCGCCCAGCTCGGCGAGCAGCTGCCGTTCGATCTGCCGGGCCGAGTAGCCGAGCCGGGTGGCGAGCCCCGGGACGCCCTCCCGGTCGACGACCCCGTCCCGGATGAGGCGCATCGCGCGGGCCACGGAGTCGGCGCGCGCGTTCCACTCGGGCGATCCGGGGCTGGTGTCGGGGCGGCACCGCTTGCAGGCCCGGAACCCGGCCTGCTGGCAGGCTGCGGCACTCGGGTAGAAGGTCATGTTCTCGACCTTGGGCGGCACGACGGGGCAGCTGGGGCGGCAGTAGATCCGGGTGGTCAGGACCGCGGTGAAGAACCAGCCGTCGAACCGGGCGTCCTTGGACTGGACGGCCCGCACGCAGCGCTCGGTGTCGGTGTGCATGGTTCAAGCATGGGCCACCGGCAGGGGCGGGGCTGGCGAGAATCCGACATCAGCCTTGAGCTGCCAGGACCTCCTCGGCCTCCGTCCCGGCAGGCCCCGGGTTGACAGCCGGCGCCCCGGTGAGAGGGTTGAGGAAGCTCCGACGCCCCATGGGCGGGCCCGATGCCCGTCGGCCCGCGTGGACCCGCTGTCCGGCCCGCGCAGCGCGGAACCCAAGGGAGAGCCCGTTATGACGGACACGGCCCCGCAGATCTGTTCGCACCTGGACCAGGTCCGGCGCGTCACGCCTGACAGCCCGGACTCCTGTCCCCAGTGCGTCGCGCAGGGCGATACCTGGGTCCATCTGCGGGAGTGCCAGAGCTGCGGGCATGTCGGGTGCTGCGACTCCTCCCGCAACAAACACGCCACCGCCCACCGCGAGGCCTCGGGCCACCCCCTGATCCGCTCCTACGAGCCGGGCGAGACGTGGTGGTGGTGTTACGAGGACCAGGTCACCTTTGACGTCGACGGTGTCGGACCCGCCCGGCCGCTCGGCGATTCCCAGTGAGCGGCCGCGGAGCGGACCGGACTCTTCAGGGCCGTCATCGGTACGGGCGCGGACACACCTCCGCTACGGAGTAAGCACGATCCTTCCGAAGACTTCGCCCGCGGCCATCTTCCGGTGCGCCAGCGCGGCCTCGTCCAGTGGCAGCACCTCGTGCACCACCGTTTCGATCTCGCCGCGGCCGGCTGCGGCGAACTGCTCGCTGCGCACGGCACACAGGTCGGCTCGGGCGACGGTGGCGGCGCTGAAAGCGGCGAAGGACATCGACTTCTGGAACGCCGCCATGATCTTCGTTCCGAAGTCCGCGGGCGGCGGGCCTGCGACAGCGCCCACGGCCACCATGCGGCCGTTCGGATTGAGCCGGTCGAAGAACGACGGCATGTCCTTCCCTGCGGCCACGTCGAAGATGACGTCATAGCCTGCGGGAGCGTCTCCCCCTCCCTCGCCGGTGCGCCCCAGCACATGGGTCGCACCGAGGCGGCGCAGACGTTCGCCACGCTCGGCCGAGGAGGTGGTGACCGCCACCGCGGTGGCGCCGCCACGAGCCGCGAGCTGTACCGCCATGATCCCGATGCTTCCGGCCGCGCCGCGCACCAGGACCGTCTCCCCGGCAGCGAAGCGGGCGTGGCGAAGCCCGAAGTGGGCCACGGCTCCGGCGCTGCCCAGCGTCACCGCGTCGACGGCGGGCAGGCTGCCCGGCAGGGCGAGAACCTGGTCGACCGGCGCGACGGCCTGTTCGACGTAACCTCCGCCGGTGCCGGTGAACGCCCACACGCGGCGGCCGATCCACGACGTGTCGACGCCGTCACCGACCGCGGTCACGGTGCCCGCCACCTCACCACCCGGGATGTGGCCCTCCTTGAAGCCGTACTCGGCCAGGGACCCGCTTCTGATCACGGTGTCGACACCACCGACACCCACCGCCTCCGTGGCGATCAGGACCTGCCCCGCAGCAGGGGTGGGTACCGGCAGGTCGACTACGGCCAGGCCCTCAGGGCCTCCGAACGTCCGGATCACGATTGCCTTCAATGTCGTCTCCACGTTCCGGACCGCTCACGCACGATCCTGTTCCCTGCCCGCCACCGGCCGCTGCCCGGCGGGGGCTTCACACCACGGCCGACGTCCGGTTCCGGGGCTGTGCGCCCCGGTCTCGGCGGACTTCCATGTCCCGGACCGTAACGGACGCCGCCGTCCGTTTACGTAAAGTGAGAGAGTGACCGAACAACTGCCTCATAAGCTGCGCTCCGACGCGATGGACAACCGCGAACGCATCCTCGACGCAGCCCGAGCGCTGCTCTCCGCCGACGGCCTGGAGGTGCCGATGCGGGAGATCGCGCGCCGGGCCGGGGTGGGGCCCGCCACCCTGTACCGGCACTTCCCGACCAAGCAGGTGCTCGTCGCCGAAGCCTTCGCCGGCCAACTGGACGCATGCCGCACCATCGTCGACGCGGGATGCGCAGATCCTGATCCGTGGCGCGGCCTCTGCCGGGTGATCGAGGAAATCTGCGAGCTGCACGCACGCGACCGGGGGTTCACCGAAGCCTTCCTGTCGACCCTGCCGGGGGCACCGGATGTCGCAGGTCGTGCGTACACGGTGAAAGCAGTCGCCGGACTGGCCCAGCGAGCCAAAGACGCAGGGCGCCTCAGGTCCGACTTCGTCCTGGACGATCTCATCCTCGTCCTCATGGCCAACAAGGGGATCCACGCCACGTCCACCACCACCCAGGTCATGGCTTCCCGACGCTTCGCAGCGCTGGCGATCCAGGCGTTCGAGGCCTGTCCTCACCACGCCCCGCTGCCCGGCGGCCCGGCCACGCGCGTGCCGTGATCCGTCACGCCGGTGAAGCCCTTCGGTGCGGCCCACCCGTTCGCCGAGGGTCTGGTCATGGGCGATGGCTGAACCGACCGCCCCGACACGGCAGGCGGATCGGTCGGGAAGCGGCCGGCCGAGGGTTCCGGCCGCGGCGCACGCGGTTTCGGCGGTGGCTGCCCGGCCCGCCTGAGCGCGGACCGCCGGGCGATCCCGGGCGCCTCAGGCCTGCGCCGCCGCCAGGGCCTCCTCGAACTCCACGTACGCGTGCGCGTCGAAGAGCACGAACCGCACCTCCTCGATGGGCGCGGCGGCCTCCGCCAGCACGGTGCGGACGGCGATGCGGGCGCCGTCGTCCATCGGCCAGCCGTAGATGCCGGTGGAGATGGCCGGGAAGGCGATGGTCATCGCCCCCAACTCCGCCGCCACGCGCAGGGCTTCGCGGTAACAGGACTCCAGCAGGGCCGAGCGGTCCTCGGCGCTGCTCCAGACCGGGCCGACCGTGTGCACCACCCAGCGGGCGTCGAGCTTCCCGGCCGTGGTGGCGACCGCCCGGCCGGTGCGCAGCCCCTTCCCGTACGTCGAGGCGCGCAACTCCCGGCAGGCGGCCAGGATTTCGGGGCCGCCCCTGCGGTGGATCGCACCGTCCACCCCGCCGCCACCGAGCAGGGAGGAGTTCGCGGCGTTGACGACGGCATCGACGGACTGCTGGGTGATGTCGCCCCGTACGAGGGTGACGGTGACGGCGGAAGGTGTGCGCATGCGGCCATCATGCCGTGACACGTGCGCCCGTGGCGGCCGACAGCACGCAGTGGAGGTCAGCGCCGGCCGGAGGGCCCCGCTTCCCGCAGCCGCCGCCATACCGCTTTCGCCGCGTGGTGTCCGGACATGCCGTGCACGCCTGGGCCGGGCGGGGTCGCCGACGAGCAGATGTAGACCGACGGGTGCGCGGTCGCGTACGGCACCCGGGCGAGCCTGGGGCGGATCACCGTCTGCAGCCCGGAGAAGGCACCGCAGGCGATGTCGCCGTCGACGTAGTTCGCGTTGCGCACGGCCAGTTGGGGCGGGCCGGTCACCGCGCGGGCGAGCACGATGTCGCGGAAGCCGGGGGCGAAGCGCTCCAGTTGGCGTTCGATGACGTCGGTGGCGTCGCCCTCCCAGCCCGCCGGGACGTGTCCGTACACCCAGAAGACCTGCTTGCCCTCGGGTGCCCGGGACGGGTCGGTGAGGCTGGGCTGCGCGGTGATCAGGAACGGCACGCTCGGGTCGCGGCCGGTCACGGCGGCGCGCAGTGCGGTGTCGATCTCGCCGGCCGTGGGGCCGATGTGGACCGTGCCCGCCCGGCGGGCCTCCTTCGCGGTCCAGGGGACGGGGCCCGACAGCGCGTAGTCGATCTTGAAGCAGGAGGCGCCGTAGCGGTAGCCACGGTAGGCGTTGCCCAGTCCGGCGATCCGGGCCAGCGCGGTCGGCGAGGTGTCGAAGACGTAGGCGCGGGCCGGTGGCAGTTCGTCCAGCCGCTTGACCTCCGTACCCGTACGGATGACGCCGCCCTGCTCCCGCAGGTACGAGGCGAGGGCGTCGGAGATGCTCTGCGAACCGCCACGCGGCACCGGCCAGCCCTTCTCGTGCGCGGCGAGCGCGAAGAGCAGGGCGATGCCGCCGGTGGCGAGACCGCTGGTGGGGGCTATGGCGTGGGCGGCGAGTCCGGCGAAGAGGCCGCGGGCCTTCTCACCGCGGAAGCGGCGGGACAGCAGCGTGGCGGGCTGGAGCGCGTCGAGCCCGAAGCGCACCCAGCGGTACGGATCACGCGGCAGCCCGTCCCAGGGGGTGCGCAGGAAGTCCTGGGCAAGGGTGTCCCAGTGCCCGAGGAAGGGTGCGAGGAGCCTCCGGTACGCCCCCGCGTCCTGCGGTCCGAGCGCCATGGCCGTCTCCCCCACCGAGGTGGCCAGCACGGCGGCGGTACCGTCCGGGAAGGGGTGGGCCAGGGCGAGCTGTGGCTGCAGCCACTCCAGGCCGTGCCGGTCCAGCGGCATCGCGCCGAAGGCGGGCGAGCCGATGCCCAGCGGGTGGACCGCCGAGCACGGGTCGTGCCGGAAGCCAGGGAGCGTGAGTTCTTCGGTTCGGGCTCCGCCGCCGACGGCCTCCGCGGCTTCGAAGACCTCCACGGCGAAGCCACGGCGGGCCAGTTCGGCTGCGGCGGTCAGTCCGTTGGGGCCTGCCCCAACGACGACGGCATCGAGCATCGACGGCACCTTCGGACTCCTTTGTCAGCCGACGGTCTGAACGCCCAGGATATTCGCAGGCGCCGGCGGTTCGGGCGCGGGTATCGTCCCTGTCCGATGAATACTCCGAACCCCGCGCAGCAGCCGCACCCGGAACCGCTTCCCGCCGCTCCTCCGGGAGCTGCGGATTCCGCACTGCGCCGGCGGATCGGCGACATGGCGGAGCGGCTGACCGCCGTGCCCGGTGTCCGCGCCGTCGTCCTCGGCGGCAGCAGGGCCCGGGGTACCCACCGTCCGGACTCGGACTGGGATCTGGGCCTCTACTACCGGGGCGCACCGGACCTCGCCGGGCTGACCGCGCTGGCGTCCGCGTTCCAGGGCTCCCCGGTCGAGGTGGCCGGGCCGGGCGGCTGGGGTCCGTGGGTGAACGGCGGGGCGTGGCTCCGGGTGGACGGCGTTCCGGTCGACTGGATCCTGCGCGATCTGGACCGGGTCGAGGCAGTCTGGTCCGACTGCCGAGAGGGCCGTTACGAGGTGGGGGTCCAGCCCGGGCATCCGCTCGGCTTCTGGTCCCCGTCCTATCCGGGCGAGGTCGCCCTCGGACGCGTAATCGCCGATCCGCACGGGGAGCTGACGGCCCTTCAGCAGGCGGTGTCCGGCTATCCGGAGCTGCTGCGCAAGGCCCTTGCCGATGCGGCCTGGGAGGCGGAGTTCTCGGTCGAGGCGGCCCGTAAGTCGGCACCGGCCGGTGACCGGCTGCACGTCTCGCTCTGCCTGTCGCGGGCGTTCGGCATCCTCGTCCAGTCGCTGCACGCCCACCACCGCACCTGGTGCCTCAACGAGAAGGGCGCACTGACAGCCGCCGCGGCTCTGCCGGAGACGCCTGCGGACTTCGCGGCGCGGGTGGGCGAGGCGCTGGAGGGGCTGGACGCCGGGGCGGTGGAGACGGCCGCGGCCGTCGTGCGGGACGTACGCGAGGTTCTGTGCGCAGTCTGATCCAGCGGGAAGGCCACAGAGCATACGATCCCGCCATGGTCACCGAACTGCAGTGCGTGGTACTCGACTGCCCCGATCCATTGCGTCTCGCCGAGTTCTACCACTCGTTGCTCGGCGGGCGTGTGAACCAGGTGGACCGCCGGTGGGCGACCGGTGAGGACTGGGCCACGTTGCACACGGCGGCCGGTTCCGTGCTCGCGTTCCAGCGCGTGGCGGACCACCGGCCGCCGCGGTGGCCCGATCCCGAGCACCCTCAACAGTTCCACCTGGACTTCGGCGTGCCCGATCTGGTCACGGCCGAGCGGGAGGTGGTGGCGGCCGGCGCGGCCGTACTGGGCGACGGGGGCGGGACCGACCGGCCGTGGCGCGTGTACGCGGATCCGGCCGGGCATCCGTTCTGCCTGGTCAAGCACGGCCCCAGCCCTTCCTGAAGGGACTCAGTCCCGCTGAATCGCCGTGACGCAGCGGGCGAGCAGCTCGCGCAGGGTGTCGCGTTCCTGCGGGGTGAACTCGTCCGCGATGCGGCGTTCGATGCGTACCGCCTGCTCGTCGGCGAGCCGCAGTGTCTCGACCCCGGCCTCGGTCAGGCGCGTCTCCAGCATCTTCTGGTGCCAGGGATGGACGGACCTGACGATCAGCTCGCGTTCCTCCAGGTGCTTGAGCACGGCCGCCATCGCCTGCGGCGTCACCAGGCAGACCCGGGCCAGCGCCGCGCCCGACATGCCCGGGTGGTCGGCGAGGGCGAACAGCGCCGCGTACTGCGCGACAGTCAGGTCGGCGCCCTTCAGCGCGGCGCTCTTGGCTGCCATGAGGGCTTGCTCTGCACGTTTGATGTCCGCGCCGAGGCGGTCGCCGGCGGTCATTCCCATGGTCGCGAGCGTACAGCCATAGGCATACAACAAGGATCGGACACATGACAAGCATGGGAGTTATATCAATGTCTTGATATAACTCAACCCATGGATACTCAAGCAGTGCCCAGCCATGCGCCTGCCGCCTTCGACGGGACCGTCCTCATCACCGGCGCCACCCAGGGCCTCGGCCTCCACCTCGCCCGCGATCTCGCCGGCCGCGGCACGACCCTGCTCCTGCACGGCCGGAACGAGGAGCGGCTGGACCGGGCCGCCGCAGAGGTCCGGGCGATCTCGGCCGGCCGCGCGGACGTCCGCACCTATCTCGCCGATCTCTCCGACCTGGACCAGGTCCGCTCCCTGGCCGCAGCCGTCCGGGCGGCCGAGCCCAGGCTGGACGTACTGGTCAACAACGCGGTGGCAGGCGGCGGCGCCGAGCCGCTGCGCCGCGAGGTGAGCGCGCAGGGTCATGAACTCCGGTTCGCCGTCAACCATCTGACGCCCTATCTCCTGATCAGGGAACTGCTTCCGCTGCTCACCGCTTCGGCGCCGGCGCGCGTGGTCCAGGTGGCGTCGATGGGGCAGTCACCCGTCGACTTCGACGACGTCATGATGGAACGCGACTACGAGGGCCTTGAGGCCTACTGCCGGAGCAAACTCGCGATGATCATGTCGACGTTCGACCTGGCCGCCGCCGAGACGGCCGGCAGCGGGGTCACGTTCAACGCCCTGCACCCCGCCCACCTGATGGACACCGAGGGGGTGCGGGCGTACGGACTGACTCCGGCGGTCCCCGTCGAGGAGGGCGTCCGCCCGACGGTGCGGTTGATCACCGACCCGGCCCTGGTGGAGGTCAGCGGCCGCTACTTCGACCGGTTCACGGACACGGCCGCCCATGACCAGGCGTACGACCCCCGGGCGCGCCGACGCCTCGCCGAGCTGACCCGCACCCTGCTGGCCTGAGGAACCCGGCCGCTCAGGCCCCGGCACGCAGCGCGGCCAGAACGCGGTCGGCCGTCGCACGGTCCCGGGCCGCGGTGAAGGGCAGGTCGTTGCCGCCGGTGATCCGGAACGGCGCCCCGGACAGCGTGGCCTGGGCGCCGCCCGCCTCGGTGACCAGGAGGAGCCCCGCCGCGTGGTCCCACGCGAACTCCCAGTTGAAAGCCAGAGCGTCGAGGCCGCCGCGGGCGACGGCGAGGTATTCGAGCCCGGCCGAGCCGCAGGGGCGGGCGTCGATGCCTTCGGTGCGCAGGCCGAGCAGGGCCCGCTTCTGCGCGTCGGTGGTGTAGTCGGGGTGGGACATTGCCACGTGCAGTGCGGCCTCGGGCGCGGGCGAGCCGGCGCGTATCGGAGCGCCGTTGAGCGTGGCCCCCCGGCCGCGGACGGCGACGGCCATCTCGTCCAGGGCGGCGGCGTACGTCCAGGAGGCCAGCAGCTCGCCGTGGTGGGCCAGGGCGACCAGGGTGCAGAAGCCCGGCTCGCCGTGGACGAACTGGCGGGTGCCGTCGACGGGGTCGACGATCCACACGGGGGCCTCGCCGCCCAGCGCCTCGTACACCTTCGGGTCGGCGTGGACCGCCTCCTCGCCGACGACCACGGAGCCGGGCAGGAGCCGGCTCAGGGACCGGGTGAGGTGTTCCTCGGCGAGCCGGTCCGCGGTGGTCACGAGGTCGTGCGGACCGTTCTTCTCGACGATCTCGTGGGCGGCCAGCTGCCGGTAGCGCGGCATGATCTCGGCGGCGGCCGCTGCGCGGACCGCCGCCTCGACCTCGGTCAGGTCCCCGGCAAGGAAGTCATCGATCATGCCCCCAGCTAAGCACGGACGGCCCGGACGCCGGCCACGTGGTCATGACGGGGAGGTGGCCGCCCGGTGGCCGTCAGCGCCCGACCGCGTACCCCTGCATGCCCCGCGGGTTCGCCGCCGCGGACAGCACCCCGGTCTCCGGGTCACGGGCGACCGCGCACATCCGGCCCTCGGACCACGGGTCGCCGACGGTGACGTCGTGGCCGCGCCGGCGCAGTTCCGCGACGACCCCGGGATCCATGCCCTCCTCGACGGTGACGCTTCCCGGGCGCATTCCGCGCGGGAAGAAGGAGCCGGGGAAGCTTTCGTTGTGCCAGTTCGGGGCGTCGATGGCGCCCTGGAGGTCGAGGCCGCCGCGGACCTCGGCGCGCAGGGCGACGGCGAGGAAGAAGTGCAGCTGCCACTGGTCCTGCTGGTCACCGCCGGGGGTGCCGAACGCCATCACCGGGACGCCGTGGCGCAGGGCGAGGGACGGGGTGAGGGTGGTGCGCGGGCGACGGCCGGGGGTGAGGGAGTTCGGCAGCCCCTCGTCCAGCCAGGTCATCTGGAGGCGGGTACCGAGCGGGAAGCCGAGCTCGGGCACGACCGGGTTGGACTGGAGCCAGCCGCCGCTGGGCGTCGCGGAGACCATGTTGCCCCAGCGGTCGACGATGTCGACGTGGCAGGTGTCGCCGCGGGTCGCGCCGTCCTTGGCCACCGTCGGCTCCCCCGCGCCCTCCTTCGCCACCGTCGGCTCCCCCGCGCCGGCCGCCGGTATCCCTGTGGCGTCGAAGCCGGCGGCGACGGCGCGCGCGTGCTCGCTGAGGACGGGAGCGCGGCCGTCGGGGCTGCCCGGGCGGAGCTCGTAGGAGGCCTCGTCGGTGACCAGCGCGCGGCGGGCAGCGTTGTACGGCTCGGAGAGCAGCGTGCCGAGCGGGACCTCGGCGGCGTCGCCGTACCAGGCCTCCCGGTCGGCCATGGCGAGCTTGCAGCCCTCGATGAGCAGGTGGACGTACTCGGCGGAGCCGTACCGCGGCAGCTCGGCGGGGAGCAGGGCGAGCTGCTGGAGGAAGGCGGGGCCCTGGCTCCAGCCGCCGGCCTTGGCGAGCGTCCAGCCGTTCCAGTCGTACGTGGCGGGGGCCTCGTACGACGCGGACCAGCCGGCCAGGTCGGCGGCGGCGAGGGTGCCGGTGTGGCGGGTGCCGCTGGTGTCCATGGTGGGGACGGCCGCCCGGCGGACCAGGGCCTCGGCGATGAAGCCCTCGCGCCAGATCGCGCGGGCGGCCTCGATCTGCGCGGTGCGGTCGTCGCCTCCGGTCTCCTCGGCCTCGGCGATCAGGCGGCGCCAGGTGGCGGCGAGGGCGGGGTTACGGAACAGCTCGCCGGGGACCGGGGGCTTGCCGCCGGGGAGGTAGACGTCGGCGGAGGACTGCCACTCGGTCTCGAAGAGCTCGCGGACGGTCTCCACGGTCCGGCCGAGGCGCTCGACGGGTGCGTGGCCGTCCTCGGCGTAGCCGATGGCGTACCGCAGCACCTCGGCGACGGTCCTGGTGCCGTGGTCGCGCAGCAGCAGCATCCAGGCGTCGAAGGCGCCCGGTACGGCGGCGGCGAGCGGTCCGGTGCCGGGGACCATGTCGAGGCCGAGGAGACGGTAGTGGGCGATCGTCGCACCGGCGGGGGCCGGGCCCTGGCCGCACAACACCTGGACCTCGCCGTCCCTGGGCGCCAGGATCATCGGCACCTCGCCGGCCGGGCCGTTGAGGTGCGGCTCGACGACGTGCAGGACGAATCCGGCGGCGACGACGGCGTCGTAGGCGTTGCCACCGTCCTCCAGGACCGCCATCGCGGACTGCGAGGCGAGCCAGTGGGTGGAGGACACCATGCCGAAGGTGCCCTGGAGGGTGGGCCGGGTGGTGAACACGGGGGCGGCTCCTTGCTTCGACGTCTGAGTTCCGGTGGTGCGTGGTGCGGATCGTACGGACGGGGGGCGGGCCCTGGGAACGGGGCCCCGGCTCCGTACGCGGGTCGGGCGGCAGGGGACATGCCGGAAGGGCCCCTCGGCGCACAAGCGCCGAGAGGCCCCTTCGAGCCGCGGTCACGCCGGCGTGACGGTCGCGCTGTCGCGGATCAGCCGTTCACCGTCCACTTCTGGTTGGCGGCTCCGGTGCAGGTCCAGATCTGGAGCCGGGTGCCGTTGGCCGAGCTGTTGCCGCTGACGTCCAGGCACTTGTCCGCCTGTGGGTTGACGATGTCGCGGGCCCCGCTCACGGCCCAGCGCTGTGCCGCCGAACCGTTGCAGTCCCACAACTGCACGGCGGTGCCGTCGGCCGTTCCGCCCGAGGCCACGTCGAGGCACTTGCCCAGGGCGCGGATCGTGCCGTCGGCGTTCACGCTCCACCGCTGGGCGTTGGTGCCGTTGCAGTCGTAGAGCTGCACCGGGGTGCCGTTGGCCGTGCCCGCTGCGGCGACGTCCACGCACTTGCCGGCCAGGCCCGAGATCCGCCCGCCCGTCTCCGGCTGCGTGTCACTGGTGGTGACACGCACGTGGTCGACGACGAGCTGTTGGGGGAAGGCGGTGTTGCCGTCGGGGTCGCCCGGCCAGTAGCCGCCGACCGCGAGGTTGAGGATGAGGAAGAAGGGCTTGTTGAAGGCCCAGGTGTTGCCGCCGGTGTCGGCGGGCGTGCGGTGCTGGTAGACGTTGCCGTCGACGGACCAGGTCACCGAGTCCGGCGCCCAGTCGATGGCGAAGGTGTGGAAGGCGTCGGCGAAGGCCTGCCCGTTCGGGAGGGTGTATCCGGCGCCGATCCCCGCCGAGCCGGAGTAGCCGGGGCCGTGCAGGGTGCCGTGGACGGTGGAGGGCTCGAAGCCGACGTTCTCCATGACGTCGATCTCACCCGAGTTGGGCCATCCCACCTGTCCGATGTCGTCGCCGAGCATCCAGAAGGCCGGCCACATGCCCTGCCCACGCGGGATCTTCATCCGCGCCTCGACGTGACCGTAGGTCTGGGTGAACTTCCCGGAGGTGTTGAGACGGGCCGAGGTGTACTGACAGCTGCCGTACCAGCACTGGTAGTTGGCCGGGTTCTCCTTGCGCGCGGTGATGACCAGATGTCCCTGGCCGTCCAGCGCGGCATTACTGTTGCCCGCCGTGTAGTACTGCCGCTCATGGTTGTTGACGTTGTCGCCGGTCTCGATCTGCCACTTGCTGCCGTTCACCGCCGAGCCGGCGGCGCCGTCGAACTCGTCGGCGAACGTCGTCACCGCGGCGGCCGCCGCGGTGTCCGCCGCCGGGACGGCGGACGCGGAGGCGGATCCGCCGCCTCCCGCGAGGGTCGTCGTGGCCAGGGCAAGAGCGAGAACCGAGAGTACGGAGTGCAGCAGGCGCCGTGTACGGCGTGGGGAGTCCATGACTCTCCCTTCCGGTGCGTGAGGGGGTGGAAGGGCGGGGCAACGCCTGTCATGCATATGACAGACGTACGGGTAGGACGTGGTGGAGCCGCTTAGTTCACTAGGTGATTTAAGAAGTGAACTAAGCGGGTGTCAAGACCTTGGTACATACCACTGACCGAAGAGGCCTGGATACGTCTCCGGGGTGCGGAAACACACCCGCGCCCCGTGCCGACAGCCCGTCAGGCGGCCGGCACGGGGACAGGAGTCGAAGCTACGGCACCGGCACGGGCATCACTTCTGCCAGCCGACCGTCTCCGGAAGCGGGGTGAGGAAGATGGTCGCGCCGACGTTCGCCAGGCCCTTCTTCACTCCGTAGGTCGACGGACCGCTGAACAGCGGCAGGAAGGCGTACTGCTCGAGCGCCTTCTTCTCGACCTTGTTGACCGCCGCCACCTGCGCGTCGAGGCCGGCGATCTCCGTGGTCGCGCGGATCTCCTTGTCCAGGGCCGGAGTACCCGCACCGGTGATGTTGGAGTCCCGGTCCGAGCAGTAGAAGTCGCACAGGTACCGCGCACCGAACGGGTCCATGGAACGGTTGCCCGACAGGAAGAGATCGAAGCTGCGGTCACTGAGCACCTTGGAGAAGTCCGCGTCGTCACCCTTCTTGATGACGAGGTGGATGCCGACCGGCTTCAGCATTGCGGCGAAGGCACCCGCGGTGGCCTTGCCCAGCGGGTCGTCGCCCAGGAGCGTGTAGCCGACTTCGAGCTTCTTGCCGTTCTTGACCCGGATCCCGTCGTCCCCGGCCTTCCAGCCCGCCGCGTCGAGCGTCTTCTTCGCCTCGTCCGGCGCGTACTTCAGTACAGCGGAGACGTTGTCCGCGTAGCCCTTCTGGAAGCTGTAGAGGACGGCGGAACCGGGCAGCGGCTCCTTGTAGTCGAGCCCCTGGAACTGGATCTTCGCGATCTGTGCCCGGTCGACGCTCTCCTGGACGGCCTTGCGGACGGCCTTGTCCGAGAGGACCGACGACTTCGTGTTCACGTACAGGGCGTACTCGAAGGGGCTGCCACCGCTGCGGATCTCCGTACCCTTGAGCCCCTTGACCTGCTTGAGGCTCTCCGCGTCGACGGCGGAGGTGTAGTCGACCTGACCGTTCTTGAAGGCGTTGACCCCGGCGGTCGGCTCCAGGTTGACGTAGACACGCTTGTCGAGCTTGCCCTTCCTGCCCCACCACTTCGGGTTGCGTACGAAGGTGATGTTGCCCGAGTGCGTGTCCCACTTGCCGACCGTGTACGGGCCCGCACCCCACTCCGGGTGGGCCTTCTTCACGTACGCGTTGTTGAAGTTCGCGACGGTGGCGGCCTCGGGGTGCAGGAAGGTGGTGAACAAGGTGGACCAGGCGGCGTTGACGCCCTTGAAGGTGATGACGGCCTGCTTGGCGTCCTTGCCCTTGGCGACCGAGGTAATCCGGTCGTAGCCGTCCGTCGACGAGGCGGCGAAGTCCTTGTCGGAGCCGTTGTTGGTCTTCCAGGTGGCCTCGATCGCCCGCCAGTCGATCGGTGTGCCGTCGTTGAAGGCCGCCTTCGGGTTGATCGTGAGCGTGACCTTCTGGTTGCCGCCCTCGACCGCGACCTTCACGTCGCTGTAGTAGTCCGGGTTGTACTGCACCTCGCCGGTGGGCGAGTACGTGATCGCGTCGGCGTTGTACCAGCCCCAGACCCGGGACGCGGTCAGCGTGGCGTTCACGTTGAACGGATTGCCCTGGTCGTCGAAGGTGCCGACCGTGGTGTACGTGCCGCCGTCCTTGATGTTCTCGTACGGCTGCGGGTTGTAGTCGACGGCGGCCGACGCCGCCTTGGGGGCGTTCTTCCTGTCCGCGCCGGCCCCGTCGGTCCCGTTGTTCCCGGAGGAGGACTGGCAGGCGGTGGTGGCGACGGAGATCGCGGCGAGGAGGGCAACAGGCAGGGCCAGTCGTGCGCGCATGGCGGATCGGTTCCTTCTGATTCGGTGGGTGGACGGGCCGCCCCGGGGCGGGCGGGGCGGTGGTCGGGGCCGGACCGGCGGATGCGGCCCCGGGCGGGTCGGCCTCAGACGGCGTGACAGGCGTACTGGTGGCCGGGCTGACCGGTCACGGAGGCCGGCACGGGACGTTCCGTACGACAGCGCTGGCGCACCGCCTCGTCGGCGACGCGGAACAAGGGGCAGCGGTCGACGAAGACGCAGCCCGCGGGGAGCCGGGCGGCGCTGGGCTGCTCGCCTTCCAGGACCACGCGCTCGCGGGCGCGTTCCCGGAGCGGGTCGGGGACCGGGATCGCCGACAACAGCGCCCGGGTGTAGGGGTGCTTGGGGTCGGCGAAGAGCGTCTCGGTGTCGCCGGTCTCGACGATGTGCCCCAGGTACATCACCGCGATGCGGTCCGAGATGTAGCGGATCACGGCCAGATCGTGGGCGACCACGAGGTAGGCGAGACCGAGCTCGCGCTTGAGCCGCGCCAGCAGGTTGATCACCCCCGCCTGCACCGACACGTCCAGGGCCGACAACGGCTCGTCGAGCACGAGCAGTTTCGGCTCGGTCGCCAGAGCGCGTGCGATGCCGATCCGCTGGCGCTGACCGCCGGAGAGCGCGGCCGGGAAACGGTCGCTCACCGAGTCGTCCAGCCCGACCAGGGCGAGCAGTTCACGGATCCGGGCACGAATCGACTCGCGGTCCCGTCCGATGGCCTGGAGCGGTTCGGCGAGCAGTTGGAAGACGGGCAGCCGCGGGTCCAGCGCCCCCAGCGGGTCCTGCATCACGATCTGCACGTCACGCCGCAACTCCCGTACGCGCGCCCTCGATCCCTCCGCGCCGACATCGGTGCCGGCGATCTCGATCCGCCCGCCCTCGGGCCGCCCGAGCCGGAGGATCTCCAGCAGCGTCGTGGTCTTGCCGCTGCCCGACTCCCCCACGAGGCCCAGGGTCTCCCCCGCCCGCAGCTCGAAACCGACCCGGTTGACGGCCCGCAGCGTCCCGACCCGGCGCTTGAGGACGGCGCCCTTGGTGACCGGGAAGGTCTTGACGAGGTCCTCGACGCGGAGCACCACGTCGCCGACGGTGCCGGCCTCCGGGAGGACGGACTCGACCGGCTCGGCCTCGCCCGCCGGATCGAGCGACCCGTCCGCGATCTCGTCGGCGCGCAGGCAGGCCACGTCCCCGTGCCCGGTCACCTCGCGCAGCCCGGGTTCATCGGTGCTGCACGCGTCGAGCGCGACGGCGCAGCGGCTCGCGAACGGGCAGCCGGCCGGGAGGCCCACGAGCGCCGGCGGCTCCCCGCCGATCGGGACCAGGGGCCGGTGGACCCCGCTGTCCACGGTCGGCACGGCGGCGAGCAGCCTCGCGGTGTACGGCATGACCGGCCGGCGGAACAGTTCCTCGACGCCCGCCCGCTCCACGAACCGGCCCGCATACATGACGGCGATGTCGTCCGCGTGCCCGGCGACGACCCCGAGGTCGTGTGTGATGAGGACGAGTCCGGCACCCGTCTCCTTCTGCGCCAGCCGCAGGACGTCGAGGATCTGGGCCTGGACGGTGACGTCGAGGGCGGTGGTGGGTTCGTCGGCGACGAGGACGGAGGGTTTGTTGGCGATCGCCATGGCGATGACGACGCGCTGGCGCATGCCTCCGGAGAACTCGTGGGGGAAGGACCTGGCCCGCTCGCGCGGGTCGGGGATGCCGACGAGGTCGAGCAGTTCGACGGCCCGCTCCCACGCTGCGCGCTTCGTCAGGTCCTGGTGGATCCGCAGCGCGTCGGAGAGCAGCCGGCCCACGGTGAAGATGGGGGTGAGGGCCGACAGCGGGTCCTGGAAGACCATGCCGATGGCGTTGCCGCGTACCGCGGAGAGCGCCTTGTCGCCGAGGCCGATCAGGTCCTGGCCGCCGAGCAGCACCCGCCCCCGCACATGTGCCGAGTCCGGCAGCAGACCCATGATGCCCATGGCGGTGGCCGATTTGCCCGATCCGGACTCGCCGACGATGCCGAGGGTGCGGCCCGGCAGGAGGTCGAAGCCGACGCCGCGCACCGCCTCGACGGTTCCGGCCTCGGAGGGGAACGAGATCCGCAGGTCCCGCACCGAGAGCACGGGGGTGACCGCGTCGCCGGGCACGGGGGCCGTCGGCAGGGTTGTCGCGAGGGTCATCGTCGGCCTCCTGCCGCGCCGGTCACTGATGTGGGGTCCAGTGCGTCCCGCAGACCGTCGCCGACGAAGGTCATCGACACGGTGAGCAGGACGACGAGGCCCGCGGGGAAGGCGAACAGCCAGGGTGCGCTCGTGACCGTGCTCGCGCCGTCCGCGAGCATCGTGCCGAGGGAGACGTCGGGGGTCTGGACGCCGAACCCCAGGAACGACAGGGCGGTTTCGCTGAGCACGGTCGCGACGACACCGAGCGTCAGGTTGACGATCAGCAGTGAGCCGAGGTTGGGGATGATGTGGCGCACGATGATGCGCAGCGGGCCGACTCCCATGAACTCGGCCGCGGTCACGTAGTCCCGCTCCCGCAGGGAGGTCGAGACGGACCAGATGACCCGCGCGGTGGACATCCAGCCGAACAGCGTCAGTACGACGATGAGCACCCGCCAGTCGCCGGCGAGGCGGTTGGAGACCAGGGCCAGGATGAGGAACGAGGGGACGATCAGCAGGAAGTGGATGAGGGCGAGCGTCGCCTTCTCCACGCGGCCGCCGAAGTACGCGGCACCGGAGCCGATGACGGCCGCGACGACGACGGTAAGGACGGAGACGCTCACGGCGATGGCCAGGGAGCGCCGGAGCCCGTGCACGGCACAGGCGTAGATGTCGTTGCCGCCCTGGTTGGTGCCGAACCAGTGGGCGGCACTGGGGGGTTGGGTGAGTGCCGCGAAGTCGGCGTCGGAGTACGCGTACGAGGTGAACAGACCGCCGACCACGCTGAACAGCACCAGCGCCACGAAGATCACCACCCCGACGACGGCGAGGCGATTGCGCAGGAAGCGTCTCAGGTACAGCCGGGCGAGGCCGAGGTTGCGCCGGCCGTCAGGGGCGGGCAGCGGCAGGGCGGGGGCTCCGGCGATCAGGTCGGTGGCCATGTCAGCTCACCCTCACGCGCGGGTCGAGGAAGACCGTGGCGATGTCCGCGAGGATGGCGCCGATCGCGGTCAGGGCTGCGGCGAAGGCGGCCGTCGCGACGGTTCCGTGCACATCGTTCTTGCTGATGGTCTGGATGAAGTAGCGGCCCATTCCGTTCCAGCCGAAGATCGTCTCGGTGATGATGGCTCCGGTGAAGATGGCCGGGACGCTGAAGGCCACGGAGGTCGCCGTCGGGATGAGCGCGGTCCGCAGGGCGTGTCTGCGGACGGCCTGGGCCCGGGTGAGTCCGGTGGCCCGGGCGGTGCGCACGAAGTCGGCGTTGATGGTGTCGAGCAGGAGCGAACGCTGCGTCAGGTGGTAGCCGACGTATCCCATCAGAGTCAGTGTCAGGGTCGGCAGGATCAGGTGCAGCAGGCGGTCGCCGATGGTCGGGAGCAGCCCTTCGACGTTCGGCGAGTTCTCCCCGGCCACGTAGAGGAAATGCAGTCCGGCGTGCTGGTTCAGCCAGATTGCCACGAAGACCACGGCGAGGGCGGCGACGGACGTGGGCACGTTGAACACCGCGATGGACACGGCCTGCGAGACACGGTCGGACCAGCCGTACTGCCGCGACGCCGTGTACACCCCGAGTGCCACGCCGATCACCACGGAGAGGATCGTCGCGACGACGACCAACTCCGCGCTGACGAGGGACCGGTAGCCGATCTCGCCGTTCACGGAGACGCCGGTGGGTGACCTGCCCCAGTCGAAGTGGACGGCCACCGAGGTCAGCCAGTCCCACCACCGCTGTACCACCGGCACCTGCGGGTCCAGGTTGTAGGGCGCGAGCGCCCGGTCGATCTGGGCCTCGCTGCGGACGGGACGCAGCTCTTTGAAGTTCGACCGCGGGTCGAGGAACCAACTGGACAGGAAGTACGTGGCGTTGGTCGCGACCACGATCATCAGGAGCCAGCCCGTAGCCTTGCGCGTCACATAGCGCAGCACGGGCGGCACCTCCCCACCGCGTGCGGGAGCTGCGCCGCGAGGGCGCCGGGTCTGGGGGGCGTATGCATGTGCGGTCGGACTTTCTGGGGGGACGGAGCGTGAGCACAGACGTGCGAGCGTCAGTCTGATCCGCCGGTCGCCGCGGACACCAGGTCCTGGCCCGTCCCGCCACGACGTCGCAATACCGCCGTAGCAAACAGTCCGGACAGATCATGATTTACGCGCAGGTGCGTCCCTGCGAGGGACGGGCCCCTCACGGGTGCGATCGATGGACTAAAGGGCGCGGCGACGGCGTTATGCCTGGTCGGAGCCGATTCACGGCATGAGTACCGGGTGGAACTGGAGGCAGGGCAGTGCACGGTGAATACAAGGTCCCCGGCGGCAAACTGGTCGTGGTGGACCTGGACGTCCGGGGTGGGGCGCTGCGCGACGTACGGGTGGCGGGTGACTTCTTCCTGGAGCCGGACGAGGCGATCCTCGCGATCGACGCGGCATTGGAGGGTGCCCCGGCCACCACGGACACCGCAGGGCTGGCCGCGCGGATCGACGCGGCCCTGCCCGAGTCGACGGTGATGCTGGGGCTCACGTCGGAGGGCGTGGCCGTCGCCGTGCGCCGGGCGCTGGCGCACGCCACGGAGTGGAGCGACTACGACTGGCAGCTCATCCACGACGCCCCGCAGTCCCCCGCGCTCCACATGGCCCTCGACGAGGTCATCACGGCCGAGGTCGCCGCGGGCCGGCGCCCGCCGACGCTGCGGGTGTGGGAGTGGGACTCCCCGGCGGTGATCATCGGCAGCTTCCAGTCCCTGCGCAACGAGGTCGACCGGGCGGGCGTCGACCGCCACGGTGTGACGGTGGTCCGGCGCGTCTCCGGGGGCGGCGCCATGTTCGCGGAGCCGAGCAGCACCATCACCTACTCGCTCGCGGTGCCCCACTCCCTCGTCTCCGGCCTCTCCTTCGCCGACAGCTACGCCTATCTGGACGACTGGGTGCTCGAAGCGCTCGGCGACATGGGGATCAAGGCCTGGTACCAGCCGCTCAACGACATCGCGACCGAGGTCGGGAAGATCGCCGGGGCGGCTCAGAAGCGCGTGGTCGGGCCGGACGGAGGGCCCGGCGCGGTGCTGCATCACGTGACGATGTCGTACGACATCGATGCCGACAAGATGCTCGACGTCCTGCGCATCGGCAAGGAGAAGATGTCCGACAAGGGCACGAAGAGTGCGAAGAAGCGCGTCGACCCCTTGCGCCGGCAGACGGGTCTCCCCCGTCAGGCCGTCATCGAGCGGATGATCGAGTCGTTCCGCAACCGCCACGGCCTGTCGCAGGGCCACGTGACCCCTGAGGAACTGGCCAGGGCCGAGGAGCTCGTGCGTACCAAGTTCGGCACGGCAGAGTGGACCGCCCGGGTGCCGTAGGGCCTGTGCGACCCTGATCCGCCGGACGGGCCCCAGGGATGCGGGACATCACCGCTCGCGCGGCGTGACCAGCCCCGACTCGTAGGCGAATACAACGAGTTGGGCGCGGTCGCGGGCGCCGAGTTTGGTCATGGCGCGGCTGATGTGCGTCTTGGCGGTGAACGGGCTGATGACCATGTGCGCGGCGATCTCCTCGTTCGTCAGCCCCCGGGCCGCCAGCGCGCTGACCTCCCGCTCCCGGCGGGTCAGCGTCTCGAAGCCCGGTGCGGTCGTCCGGTCGGGGGGCCGGGCGACGAACTCGCCGATCAGTCTGCGGGTGATGGCGGGCGAGAGCAGGGCGTCGCCGCGGGCCGCGACGCGGACGGCGTGGAGCAGTTCGGCGGGTTCGGTGTCCTTGAGCAGGAAGCCCGCCGCACCGGCGCGCAGCGCGTCGAACACGTACTCGTCCAGGCCGTAGTTGGTCAGGATCACCACGTGGACCCCGTCCAGCAGCGGGTCGGCGGCGATCGCCCGGGTCGCCTCGATGCCCGTCATCACGGGCATCTGTACGTCGACGAGGGCGATGTCGGGGGTGTGCAGCCGGGCCAGCTCCAGCCCCTCGCGGCCGTTGGCGGCCTCGCCGACCACCTCGATGCCGTCCTCCGCGTCGAGCAGCGCCCGGAAGCCGGCCCGCATCAGGGCCTGGTCGTCGACGATGAGGACCCGGAGGGGCGCTTCGGCGTCCGCGTTCATCCGGTGGATCCGACGGTGTTCAGGGGCAGTTCGGCGTGTACGGAGAAGCCTCCGGCCCGGCGCGGTGCCGCGGCCAAGGTGCCGCCGAGCGCCGTGACGCGTTCCCGCATGCCGGTGAGGCCCGTGCCGGCGGTGACCGTGTCGTCCGGGCCGCAGGGGCCGTGGTCGTCGACGTGCACGGTCAGCGCGCTCGGCCCGTAGGCGAGCCGGACGGTGGTCGGGGCCCGGTCGGCGTGCCGGGCCACGTTGGTCAGGGCCTCCTGCACGATGCGGTACGCGGCACGGTCCACGGCTGCGGGCAGCGGCCGCTCCTCGCCGCTGACGGTGACCGCGAGCGCGATGCCGGCGCTGCGGGCCCGGTCGGCGAGTTCGCCGATCCGGTCGAGTCCGGTGCCGGGTTCGACCACATCGGTGCGCAACACCTCCAGCGTGGCGCGCAGTTCCCGCATCGCCTCGCCGCTGGCCTCCTGGATGGCGAGCAGCGCGGGTTCCACCTCGGTGCCGCGCTTGCGGGCGAGGTGGACGGCGACTCCGGCCTGGAGCTTGACGATCGAGATGGAGTGGGTGAGCGAGTCGTGCAGTTCGCGGGCGATCCGAAGCCGCTCCTCCCCCGCCCGTCGCAGCGCGGCCTCGTCCCGTGTGCGTTCGGCGTCCAGGGCCCGCTGCTCGGTCTGGCGCAGATACGCCTGCCAGTTCTTGTCGATGAGTCCGGTGACCCCGGCGCAGAGGAACCAGCCGAGCAGCAGCAGGGTCCGCTCCACGACGCTCTCGGCGGCGGGCGATGCGGTGACCAGGACGGTGAAGTATCCGGTGAGGAAGAGTGCACCGGCCGCGACGCCCCAGACGCGGTGCCCGCTGCGGGCGGCGGCGTGCACGGCGGCCAGCACGGGGAACGCCGCCCAGGTGCCCGGATGCGCGTGGAGCACGTAGCCGGACATGGCGAGCGTGGTGACGGCGAGCACCGTGCGAGGCGCGCGGTGGTGCTCGGCGAGGGCCAGTGAGCCGATCGCGACGAGCACCAGGTCGAGCACGCCGGGCGCCGACGCCGCGAGGGCGGCGACGGTGACCGCCGCACCGATCGCCACCGCGAGTACCGCGTCCAGCAACCGGGTGCGGCGCTCCGCGTCCCCCGTGTCCCCCGTCATGTGCCGCACCCTAACTCCCGTACGGCCAAGGGGGCATCAGCCCTGAGGACCGGCCGGGCACTACTCCCCGGGCAGTAGTGCCCGGCCGTCGCCGGCCGGAGGGGACCAGCGGCGACTGCCTTCGGCGGTACGACGACCGGGCCCCGGTCCGCGGGCGAGCATCGTCGCCATGACCGGACCTTTCCGCTACACCTCACCCGTACCTCCGAAGTCGGCGACCGGCGTGGTCGCCGACGTGTACGCCCAGATGTCCTCCGACTTCGGGATCGAGCGTGCCTCGGCCTTCGTCGTCCTGTCCGCGTCCCCGCCGCTCCTCACCTCGACCTGGGCGCTGGCACGCGAGTCGCTGCTGGCCGGGCAGGTGCCCCGTACGGAAAAGGAGGTGGTGGCGGCCGGGGTGTCGCTCGCCAACCGCTGTCCGTTCTGCGTGGACGCGCACACCGTGCTGCTGCACGCCACCGGCGACCACCGGCTTGCGGAGACGATCGCCCGCGGCGAGCAGCCGGCGGACCCCGCCCATCGCGCGCTCCTGGCCTGGGGAAAGGACATGAGTACGCCGCAGCCCTTCGCAGCCGCTGCCGCGCCCGAACACATCGGGACCGCGCTCACCTTCCATTTCATCAACCGGATCGTCTCGTCGCTGCTGACCGAGAGCATGCTGCCCTACGGTCTCCAGCGACTCCGTGCCGTACGGAGTGCGGCGGGCCGATCCCTCTCCCGGACCGTGCGCCGCGAGCTGGTGACCGGTCTGAGCCTGCCCCTGCTCGAAACGGAGGGCGAGGCTCCCCCCTGGGCGGCGGGCACCGCCGTCGGCATCGCGTTCGGCGCCCTGCGCACCGCGGCGGAGCTGGGTGCCGGGCTGCTGAGCGACGAGGACGCGGCGCTCGTACGCGAGTCGGCGGCGGCCTGGGACGGTGTCACCCCGCTCCCCCTGCACGGAGCGGATCTGCCGGACCGGGCCGAGCACCCGGGTGCCCGGCTGGCGCTGCTCGCCGCACGCGCCCCGTACCGGATCACGGACGAGGACGTGGCCGCCTGGCTCGCACCGCCGTTCACCGATCACTGTCTGGTCCATCTGATCGCGTTCGGTGCGATCTGCGCCGTCGGGCGCGTCGAGGCCACGCTCACCACGGAATCGAAGGAGCACGCATGACCGTCGCCGAAGCCTGGAACGGACCGCTCGGGCAGCACTGGGCCGCGCACCCGGACCGCTACAACGCCATGCTGGACGGGTTCGACGCAGCGCTGTTCGACGCGGCGGCGGTCGCCGACGGGGACCGGGTGGTGGACATCGGCTGCGGCAGCGGGCTCACGACGCGGATGGCCGCACTACGGGCCCCGGCCGGCCGGGTCACCGGTGTCGACATCTCGGAGCCGCTCGTCGGACGGGCCCGCGCACTCACCGACGACGCGCAGTTCCCGCATGTCACCTACCGGTTGGGCGATGCACAGAGCTGCGCCTTCGAGCCCGGCGGGTACGACCTGGCCATCAGCCGGGGCGGGGTGATGTTCTTCGCCGACCCGGTCGCCGCGTTCGCCAACATCGCGGGGGCGCTGCGGCCGGGCGGCCGGCTGGTGTTCCTCTGCCCGCAGCCCGCGCAGCCGGACGGCGAGGAGCGCAAGGCGCTGGGCCTGCTGGCCTCGCTCCTGGGCCGGGACCACACGACCGAGAGCGCGGTGGCCACGGCGATGGCCTCGCTCTCGGAGCCGGAGCGCATCCACGAGGTCCTGGGCGCGGCGGGCTTCACGGACATCGAGGTAACGGGCGTGAGCGCCGACACCTGCTGGGGGAAGGATGCGGCGGACGCGGTCGGGTTCTTCGTCTCACGCGCCCCCGGCCTCGCCGTCTCCGACGCCACACGGGCCGCGATGACCAGCGCCCTGCTGCCGTACGAGACACCGCGCGGGGTGATGCTGCGGGCGGGCGTGTGGGTGGTGGCCGCGCGGACGCCCTAGGTTCTGTCCGGAGTCCCGCGTCGTCCGCGCGGAGCGCGGGCGCAGCGGCGGTCGGTGCGTGCGATCGGTGTGCGTGGTCGCAGGTCATGTGGCGGAGTCACCTGTCCTGCGACCACGTGCGGCGAGCGGGCGTGCCGGGCGCCGGGGCGCAGACGCGGGACTCCGGACAGGACCTAAGGTGCGGCCGGCGGGCGGTGCTCGTACCACCGCCGGTCGGCCTCCAACTGGGCGGCCAGCGAGATGAGGCGTTCCTCGCTGCGGGAGGGGCCGAGCAGTTGGGCCCCGACGGGGAGGCCGTCGGGGGTGAAGCCCGCGGGGACGTTGATTCCGGGCCAGCCGAGGACGTTCCACGGCCAGGCGTACGGGCAGGCCTCGGCGATCGCGACGTCGGTGCGCCAGGCGCTCAGCCCGTCGAACCTGCCGACGGGCGGGGGCGGCAGGGCGGTCGTCGGGGTGAGCAGCACGTCAAAGCCCGATCCGGCCCTGCCGCGGGCGGGGTGGAACAGGGCGCCGATCCGCCGGTGCTGGCGTACTTCCCGGCCCCGTGCCGCCCGCACCACCCGGCCGCCGAGGCGGGTTCCGGTGCGCAGGGCGCTGCGGGTGCGGGGGTCCAGGAGCGCGGGCTCGGGGTGCAGGGCGGCGAGTTCGGCGATGCCCGCGGTGGCGCGGGGAAGGAAGCCGAGGCCGATCAGCCCGTAACGGGGCCGGGCCTCCTCGACGTGGTGGCCGAGCCGGGCCAGCGCCTCGGCGAGTTCGGTGACGGCGCGGCGGACGTCGGGGTGGGGGGCCGTGCCGGTGAGGGTGAGCGGGGGGCGCCAGGCAAGCGCGATGCGCAGCCGGCCCGGGTCGCGGCGGGCTGCGGCCGAGGCGTCGACGGGCGGCGGGCGGTGCGGGTCGTCGGGGTGCGCCCCGGCGACGGCGTCCAACAGCAGGGCGGCGTCCGCGACGGTCCTGGCCAGCGGGCCGTTGACGGTGAGCCCCTGGAAGGCGTCGGTGTGGGGGTGCACGGAGATCCGGCCGCGCTGGGGCTTGATGCCGACGAGGTGGGTCCAGGCGGCGGGGATGCGGACGGACCCGGCGCCGTCGGATCCGAGCGCGGCGGGGACCAGTCCGGCGGCGACGGCGGCCGCGGATCCGCCGGAGGAACCGCCGGGAGTGTGATCGGTGTTCCATGGATTACGGGTGACGCCGAAGGCCGATCCCTCGGTGAACGGCCACTGGCCCAGCTCGCAGGAGTTGGTCTTCCCGACGATCACGGCCCCGGCCGCGCGCAGCCTGCGTACGGACTCGCTGTCGGCGGTCGCGGCGGGCAGCTCACCCGCGCAGCCGAAGTGGGTGGGCAGCCCGGCGACATCGGTGTCGTCCTTGACGGCTACGGGCACCCCGAGCAGCGGCAGCCGCTCACCCGCGTCGAGCCGGCGGTCGGCCACGGCGGCCTCGGCGAGTGCGGCGGTCGCGCGCAGGTGCCGGAAGGCGTTGAGGGTGCCCTGGCTCGCCTCGATCCGGGCGAGGGCCTCGGTGACCAGCCGGGTGGCGGTGGTACGGCCGTCCGCGAGGGCGCGGGCGCTGTCGGCCAGACCGGACGGGGCCCCGACGTCCGTTCCGGTGGATTCCACTGAGGACATGGGCTGCCCGCCTCCTCGTACCGTCAGGTGCGCGCACCTGTCCGACCGAACGAACGTGGACCGCCCGGCACATGGGGGGGCGGCCCTACTGGAGGGTAACGAGTCGCGGCCGATCCCTCAACCGTTCGTCCCGGCCCGGGTGGTGCCGCACCCGCAGGAGCGGCACCACGCCAGGCACGCAGGACTACGGCTGAACGCTGATCTCGCCGATACCGGTTCCGAGCCCGGCACAGTGGGCCGTCGACTGGCCCGACTGGCCCGGGTTCAGCGTGACGTGCTCACCGTCGACGTCCGGGGACCAGCCGCAGACCAGGTGCACCCAGAAGGTCTGCGCCGTGCCGCCGTTGTTCCGGCACAGCGCGTAGCCGGTGTAGTCGTCGACGGCGTGCTTGCCCGTGTCGCAGGAGAGCCCCGGTGGTGTCTTCGCCGGAGCGGCGGCCGAGGCCGCCGTGGCGAGGCCGGTGGACACCGCGAGCGCCGCGGTCAGCCCTGCGACCGCGGTGCCCCGCACAGCGGCCCTGGACAGGCTCCCGATGGACTTCTTCATGTTTCCCTCTCGGTCGTGACGAAGACGGTGCCTGGCAACCGTCCCCCCGCCCCCTTAACCGAAAACACCAGAGGACGTCACGCTGCGTACGCACCCGGGTTGTGGCGGAGGTACGCCGGGCGGCCGTCACTCCCCCGGCGTACGCTCGGATGACCGGACCGCAGAACCGGACAGGGACAGTCCCGCCACGACCCTTCGAGGAGGCGACGTGACCGGTCCACACCTCGGCACACGCCCCGCCGCATGGACTGCGGCGATCGTTCTCTCCGTCACCGGCAGCGCCGTCGCCGGAAGCGGCACGGCCCACGCGGAGGACATCGACCACCTCACCGCACAGCAGATCGCCGACCGCTCCCGCGACGCACTGCTCGGCGCGCAGTCCCTGCACCTGAGCACGAGCGGGGACCTGGGCAAGGGCAGCACGCCCATGCACCTGGAGCTCACCCTGGACCGGGCCGGCAACTGCAACGGTTCGGTGGACCTCGGCAGCAGCCAGGGCTCGGCGCTGATCGTGAAACGGGGCGACGACATCTGGATCAAGCCGGACGCGGACTTCTGGAAGAACCAGGTCCCGGGTGGCGGTTCGGCCTTCGCCGCGATCGTGGGCGACCGCTACATGAAGGGGGCGGCCGACGATCCCCGGCTGAGCGCCCTGACCAAGACGTGCGACCTCAACACCTTCCAGAAGCTGGTCAGCGACAACGCGAACGACGACACCGGCACGCTCAACAAGGGCGCGAAGACCACGCTCGGCAAGGCGTCCGTCGTCCCGCTGACCAGGATGCGGGCAGGCACCACTCTGACACTGGACGTGGCGGCCACCGGCAAGCCGTATCCGCTGCGCCTCACCATCGAGGGCAACGGCGCGGACGCGGTCGTGGGCTTCTCCGCCTTCGACGAACCCGTGCCCAGGACCACGCCCTCGCCGGCCGACTCGTTCGACGTCAGCGCGCTGCTGGGCCGGACGACGAGCCCGGTGTGACGCGCTCGCGCCCGGTGAGCACGACGTACAGCACCAGTGAGGACGCCAGGCCGACCGCCCACCCGTAGTCGGCCAGGGGTTTCAGGAACGGGACGAGGCCGTCGGCCGGGAACGGCCCCTTGCCGGGCGCCGAGTGCGAGCCGCCGATCGCCAGGACACCGCCGGCGGCGAAGGCGGCGACGGCCCGCCAGTTCCAGCCGTTCGTGTACCAGTAGCGGCCGCCGGGCCGGTAGAGGTCGGCGAGGTCGAGCACCGTGCGCCGGACGATCCAGTAGTCGGCGATCAGGATGCCCGCCACCGTACCGAGCAGCCCGCCGACGAGTCCGAGCCAGGTGAAGATGTACAGCTCGGGCGTCTCGGTGAGCTTCCACGGCATGATCACGACGCCGACGACGCCCGTGATCAGCGCACCCGTACGGAAGTTGATGAACTTCGGCGCGAGGTTCGCCAGGTCGTACGCGGGTGAGACGACGTTCGCCGCGATGTTCACGGAGATCGTCGCCACCAGCACCGTCACGAGCGCGTACAGCAGACCGAAGACGTTGTCGGTACGGGCGACCAGTTGCACCGGGTCCCAGATCGCCTCGCCGTACACGGCCTGCGAACCCGAGGTCACCAGGACGGAGAGGAACGCGAAGAGCGTCATCGTGGTGGGCAGGCCGAGCGACTGGCCGCGGATCTGGGCGCGTTGGCCGGCGCCGAAGCGGGTGAAGTCGGGGATGTTCAGGGAGAGCGTGGCCCAGAAGGCGATCATGCCCATCAGGGAGGGGAAGAATACCGGCCAGAACTCCTTGCCCCAGCCGAGCTTCGAGGGCTGGTCGAGCAGTGGACCGAGGCCGCCCGCCTTGACGGCGACCCAGACCAGCAGCACCAGCGCGCCGACGATGACGAAGGGCGCCGCCCAGTTCTCGAAGCGGCGCAGGGTGTCCATCCCCCGGTAGATGATGGCGAGTTCGAGGGCCCAGAAGAGGACGAAGCACAGCCAGAGCGTCCACGGCTGCCCGCCGATCTCGTCCGCCCGGGCCCAGCCGCCGAAGATCTTCCCGAGCAGGGTGAAGATGCCGACGCCGCCGATCCAGGTCTGGATGCCGAACCACGCGCACGCCACCGCGGCCCGGATCAGGGCGGGCAGATTGGCACCGCGCAGCCCGAACGAGGCGCGGGCCAGCACCGGGAAGGGGATGCCGTACTTGGGTCCGGCGTGCCCGGTGAGCAGCATGGGTCCGAGGACGATCAGGTTGGCGAGCGCGATGGTGAAGACCGCCTGTTTCCAGTCCATGCCGAGGGCGACGAGGCCGGAGGCGAGGAGCCAGGACGGGATGTTGTGGGCCATGCCGACCCAGAGGGCGGCGAAGTTGTACGTGGTCCAGTTGCGCCGCTCCAGGGGCACGGGCAGGAGGTCCTCGTTGACGAACCGGCTGTCGTCGGGAGCGGCGCCGGCGGGGATTTCGACGCGGTCCGGGGCCGTGGGTATCCGGTCCCGGGGTGGTGGCGGTGGGGCGGTCGATGTCATGGCGGCTGGACCCTTCGCTCGGGAAACGGTGCCGTGCGGGGCGTATGACGGGAGAGGGCGGGCTGCGGTCAGTCCGTGAGTGCGGGGATGATCTCGGAGCCGTAGGCGTCGATGGTCGCCTCGCGGGCGTCATGCATGTTGTAGACGGCGAACTGGTCGACGCCGAGGTCGCGCAGGGCACGGAGTTTCTCGATGTGCGCCTCGGGCGGTCCGAGCAGGCAGAAGCGGTCGACGATCTCGTCGGGGACGAAGGCGGTGTCGGGGTTCCCGGTGCGGCCGTGGTGGCTGTAGTCGTACCCGGAGCGTCCGGCGATGTACTCGGTCAGGGCCTCGGGGACGAGGCCGGAGTGCTCGCCGTAGCGGGAGACCAGGTCGGCGACGTGGTTGCCGACCATGCCGCCGAACCAGCGGCACTGCTCGCGGGCGTGGTCGAGGTCGTCGCCCACGTAGGCGGGCGCGGCGACGCAGATGGTCACGGAGTCCGGGTCGCGTCCCGCATCGGCGGCCGCGTCCCGGACCGCTTTGATCATCCATTCGGTGAGGAAGGGATCGGCGAGCTGGAGGATGAAGCCGTCGGCCTTCTGCCCGGCGAGCGCGAGCGCCTTGGGCCCGTACGCACCCATCCAGACGGGCAGCCGGCCGTCCTTGACCCACGGGATCTGGACCGGCTGTCCGTCGACGACCGCCTCGCGCCCCTCGGCGAGGTCGCGGATGACGTCGATGGCCTCGCCGAGCCGGGCCAGGGTGTTGGGGCTGCGTCCGGCGACGCGCATCGCCGAGTCGCCGCGGCCGATGCCGCAGACCGTGCGGTTGCCGTACATGTCGTTGAGGGTGGCGAAGGTGGAGGCGGTCACCTCCCAGGTGCGGGTTCCCGGATTGGTCACCATGGGGCCGACCACGAGGCGTTCGGTGTGTTCGAGGATGCGGCTGTAGATGACGAAGGGTTCCTGCCAGAGAACCGCCGAGTCGAAGGTCCAGCCGTAGCGGAAGCCGTTGCGTTCGGCGCGGCGCATCAGGCCGACGACGGCCGAGGCGGGCGGGTCCGTCTGGAGGACGAGTCCGAAGTCCATGCCAGGTGCTCCTAGTCCAGGTGCTGACAGAGGGCGCGCGGGGTGTACGTTCCGGCGGCCTGCACGGAGGCGGAGGCGGTGTGCCGTCGTAGCCGCCGAGTGCGCATACCGCCCTCTTCCCCACACCGGCCTTCGGTACTCAAGGGGCACCCCGGTGGAGGCTCGAAGGTGCCGCCCCTGAGTGACGCGCTCCGCCAGATCCTTCCACATGAGTCCGTTCCCAGCCCGGTGCGCGCAGCCTCGAATTCACCCCTGCTCCTCGAAGGGGTACAGCGCGGCTTCGAAGCGGTCCGGCGCGCCTGGTCTGCGGATCTGCCGATTCACCCTGCGGTCACGCTCAGTGTTCGTGGAGACGTTGACGCCTCGTCATAGCCCCGCAGGCGGCGCCGTTCCGGGCTGCAATCGGCTACTCAGGGTACTTGCCTCCCCTTTTCAGAGTGTTCCCGCGCATTTCCTCGAAGGCTTGTGTCATCCCTTAGGCGATCAACCGATCAGTACGACAATCATCCCGGTTTGAAGGAGTTCAGCATGCGTATTCCTGCTTCCGTCCGTACCCGCAGCGTGCGCGCGGGTACCGCCGTCGCCGCCGTGGTCGCTGTCGCCGGCGCCACACTGGCCGGGGCATCCGCCGCGTATGCCGCTCCGGGCGACAGCGGAGACATCGACATCCGATCGGCCGGCTGGAACTCGAGCGGTGGCGACGGAGTCGAGGTCTGCAAGTTCGTCCTCTCCGCCAGCAACTTCGAGTCGTTCCCCGCGGTCGCCTGGACGATCACCGCGCAGCCCCCGACCGTTCCTCCGGGCGACACCCTGCGGAGCACACTGCCCCTCGTGAACGGCTCGGCCCGCAGCCAGGAGTACCTGCTCCCGGAGGGCACGTACCAGCTGGTGTGGATCACCCCGGCGGGCCTCAAGCAGAAGAGCTTCCGGGTCGACTGCACCAAGCCCGCCGCCAACGGCGGCCGCGCCGAAGGCACCGCCCAGAACACCTCCGCGGCAGGTGCCGAGTCGAATTACGAGAAGCCTTCCGGTGGGGTGCCCGCCGGTGGCGGCGGCGTCCCGGACATGGAGAGCGTCGGCTCCGAAAGCGACTCGAACGTCGGGATGACCGCCGCGCTCGCCGCCGGCGCGGCAGGAGCCGCGGGGCTGATCATGGTCCGCCGAGCCGCACGGCGCCGTGCCCGCTACGAGGCATAGGGCCCGCAGCAGGCGGCGGCGACGGGGGCCAAGTCGCGCATGCCGTCTCACGATGACGCTGTGCGTGTTCTCCGCGGTGGTGACCGGCGTCGTCCGGGCGAGTTCGGACTCGCCCGACGACCTGTCGGTCACCACCCGCGGCAGTGACGCCGCGGGCGGTGGCGGCCTGCCGGCCCAGCAGGGCCCGCAGCCGCCGCCGTCACCCTCACGACCGGTGAAGATCGCGGTTCCCGGCATCTTCATCGAGGCCCCGGTCACCGGTCTGGGGCTCGACAAGAACGGCCATCTCGGCGCCCCACCGCTGAGCCGGCCGAGGGTGGTGGGCTGGTACCGGAACGGCCCATCACCCGGTGAGGCGGGAACCTCGCTCATCATTGGTCACCGCGACACCGAGACCGGGCCGGCCATCTTCCTCAACCTCAACGCACTGCACCGGGGCGACACGGTGAGAGTCACCCGCGCCGACCGGGTCACCGCGGTCTTCACCGTCGATGACGTCAAGACCTACACGAAGGACAAGTTCCCGGACGACAAGGTGTACGGGGCCACCAGCCGTCCGGAGCTCAGACTCATCACCTGCGGCGGGCGCTTCAACAAGAAGGACGGCTACTCGGCCAACGTGGTCGTCTTCGCCCACCTGAAGTCGCTGAAGAAGCAGACGGCCTGAGGGCTGTCGGCGGTTCGGGATCGGCCGGTACCCCGGCGCGGGGTACCGGCCGCCCCCCACCCCGCTCCGACTCCCTTGCGATTCCCTTGCGGACGGGCGCGGGCCGCACCGCGGCGAGGCCGGGCCGGTCACCGGCTCCGGCACACGCGGTCCGGTCGAGTTCAGTTGGCGTACTGGCACATCCCCCGAGGCAGGTACACGCCGTGCCCCGCCTCCCCCACATACGCACGGTTGTCGATGACGGGGATCCCGCGAGACAGCACCGTCTCCACCCTGCCCCGCACACGCTTGCCCTCGTAGGCCGAGTAGTCGACATTCATGTGATGCGTCTCCGCAGACATGATCTGCTCGGCCGTCGGGTCGTAGATGACGATGTCCGCGTCCGCACCCGGGGCGATCGTGCCCTTCTTCGGATACAGCCCGAACATGCGAGCGGGCGCGGCGCAGGCGATCTCGATCCAGCGGCGGCGGCTGATATGCCCGTCGACAACGCCCTGGTGCAGCAGGTCCATGCGGTTCTCCACGCCCGGCATGCCGTTCGGGATCTTCGAGAAGTCTCCCCGGCCCATCTCCTTCTGCCCCTTGAAGCAGAACGGGCAATGGTCGGTGGACACCACTTGCAGATCGTTCGTACGCAAGCCACGCCACAAGGCCTCTTGGTGTTCCTTCGGGCGCAGCGGGGTGGAGCAGACGTACTTCGCTCCTTCGAAGTCGGGTTCGGCGAGGTTGTCGGTCGAGAGGAACAGGTACTGGGGACACGTCTCACCGAACACGGGGAGCCCCTCGTCCCGGGCCCGCGCCAGTTCGGCGACGGCCTCCTGGGCCGACACGTGCACCACGTAGAGAGGCGAACCCGCCACCTGGCTCAGCTTGATCACCCGATGCGTCGCCTCCGCTTCGAGCAGAGCCTTGCGGACCTCACCGTGATGGCGCGGGTCCCTCTCCCCGCGTGCCAGCGCCTGCTCGACGAGCACGTCGATCGCGAGGCCGTTCTCCGCATGTGTCATCACCAGGCCGCCGTTGGAGGCGGCGCGTTGCATGGCGCGCAGGATCTGGCCGTCGTCGGAGAGGAAGACCCCCGGGTACGCGGTGAAGAGTTTGAACGAGGTCACGCCGGCCGAGACGAGCACGTCCATCTCTCGCAGCGAGGACTCGTTCACATCGGACATGATCATGTGGAACGCGTAGTCGATCGCGCACTTGCCGTTCGCCTTCTCGTGCCAGGCATCGAGCCCCTCCCCCAGCGAGCCGCCTCTGGGCTGGATCGCGAAGTCGATGATGGTCGTCGTGCCGCCGCAGGCCGCGGCCCGGGTACCGGTTTCGAACGTGTCGGAGGCGAGGGTGCCGCCGAATGGCATCTCCATATGGGTGTGACCGTCGACCCCGCCCGGAATCACGTACTTCCCGGCGGCGTCGATGACGTGGTCGGCCGTCCACCCATGACTGTCATGAGTGGCCATGGCCACGACCCGGCCGCCGTCGACCAGCACATCGACGTGCAATTCGTCGGAGGCCGTGATCACCAGGCCGCCCCTGATGAGAGTGCGTGCCATAGCTTCTGCTCCATTCGAGTCGGATCGACGCCGTCTCAGGCTTCCTGCCCGCCCCACGCCCGTCAGGGCTGTCCCGTGATCAGTCCCCGGCGGGACGGCCCTTCCGTGGGGCACACGCGTGTGCGGGGGCCGGCGTGCCCCCGCACTCCCCTCTCACCCCACCGAGCGCAGCGCCTCGGCGAGGATCGCCGCACCCTCCTCCGCCTCCGGGATGGCCAGCGAGAGCGGCGGGGCGATGCGCAGCACGCTGGTGTCGTGGCCACCGCCCTTGCCGATGAGCAGGCCGCCCTCCCGTGCCGCTTCGAGCACGGCCGCGGCCGCTTCGGGGTTCGCCTCGTCCGTGCCCGGCTTGACCAGTTCGATGCCGATCATCAGACCGCGCCCGCGCACCTCCCGTACGCACTCCGAGGCCGCGCCGATCGCACGCAGCCGCTCGATCAGCAGACCGCCGACCCTGCGGGCGTTGCCCTGGAGGTCGTGTTCGAGGAGGTACGAGAGGTTGGCGAGGCCGGCGGCCATCGTGACCGGGGAGCCGCCGAACGTCGAAATGGAGTTGGCGTCCAGGCAGTTCATGACGTCGGCACGGGCGACGACACCGCCGATCGACATCCCGTTGCCGATGCCCTTGGCGAACGTGAGGATGTCCGGCGGCCCGTTCCTCCCGTGCGCCTGCCAGCCCCAGAAGTGCTCGCCGGAGCGACCCCAGCCGGTCTGCACCTCGTCGGAGATCCACAGGATGCCGTGCCGGTCCAGGACTTCGCGGAACGCCGCGTACAGGCCGTCGGGCGGGGAGGTGAACCCGCCCACGCCCTGGATGGGTTCGGCGATCAGTGCGGCGGGCGACCGGGTGTGGCCGAGCAGGTCCTCCAGGTCCGCGACACAGGCGGCGATGAACTCCCCGTCGCCCAGGTGCGCGTACGGCCCCCGGGTGCGGACGCCCCCGTGCACGTACAGCGTCTGGAGCGGCGACAGGCTGGTGGGCGACCAGGCGTTGTTGCCGGTGATGGAGACCGCGGAGAAGGACCGGCCGTGGTAGCTGTTGCGCATCGCGAGGATCTGGTTCGACCTGCGGTACGTGGTGGCGAGCAGCAGGGCCGTGTCGTTGGCCTCGGTGCCGGAGGTGGTGAAGAAGACCCGTGCCTCCGGGATGCCGGAGAGCGTGGCGATGCGCTCGGCGAGTTCGACCATCGGCCGGTTCAGGTAGAGCGTGGAGGAGTGGATGATCCGCCCGGCCTGCTCGCTGACCGCCTTGGTGACCTCGGGCAGCGCGTGAGCGGTCATCGTGGTGAGGATGCCGCCGAAGAAGTCCAGGTAGCGGTTGCCGTCCGCGTCCCAGACATGACGGCCCTCGCCGTGGGTGATCTCCAGCGGGTGCCGGTAGTAGAGCGCCAGCCACTCGGGACTGACGGCGAGATGGCGGTGGTGCAGGCTGCTCACGGCTCCACCAGTCCCTCGTACGCGTCGGGTCGGCGGTCCCGGTAGAAGGCCCACTGCTGGCGGACCTCCTCGATCAGGCCGAAGTCCAGGTCACGGACGAGGAGTTCCTCCGACTTGTCACTGGCCACATCGCCGACGAACTGACCGCGCGGGTCGACGAAGTAGCTGGTTCCGTAGAAGTCGTTGTCGCCGTACTCCTCCTGGCCGACGCGGTTGATCGCGGCGATGAAGTACTCGTTGGCGACGGCGGACGCGGGCTGCTCCAGCTGCCAGAGGTGGCCGGAGAGGCCGCGCGAGGTCGCGGACGGGTTGTACACCAACTGTGCTCCGTTGAGCCCCAGTTGACGCCATCCCTCGGGGAAGTGCCGGTCGTAGCAGATATAGACGCCGACCTTGCCGACGGCCGTGTCGAAGACGGGCCAGCCGACGTTGCCGGGCTTGAAGTAGTACTTCTCCCAGAATCCCCTGACCTGCGGGATGTGGTGCTTGCGGTACTTGCCGAGGTACGACCCGTCGGCGTCGATGACCGCGGCGGTGTTGTAGTAGAAGCCGGACTGTTCGACCTCGAAGACCGGGACGACGATCACCATGCCGGTCTCCCGGGCCAGCTCCCGCATACGCTGCACGGTCGGTCCGTCGGGAACGGCCTCCGCCCAGCGGTAGTGCTCGGGCTCCTGCACCTGGCAGAAGTAGGGGGCGTTGAACACCTCCTGGAACCCGATGATCTTCGCCCCCTGCCGGGCGGCCTCGCGAGCGTGTTCCTCGTGCTTGGCGATCATGGATTCGGTGTCGCCGGTCCAGGTCGCCTGGACGAGTGCGGCGCGTACGACGTGGGACATGAGCTGCTCCTTCGACGCGGCGTCAGAGAGCCTCTTCGCGTTTCTACGCCCGTAGACACGTGCGTAGGCAAGAACGTAAGCCCCGTCACTGGGCAGGGCAAGACCATCGCCGTGAACCAGCGGAGTCGATCATGTTTCGCACCCGTGCGGACCATTGCCCGGGGTGGGCCGGATGGCCCTACCCGATGCCCGCCACCCGCAGGGCGTGCTCCACATCCCGCTCCCGGGCCTCGGACACCGTCCGCGCCGCCGCCAGCAGATGCGGTACGAGGTGACGCGGGTCGCTCTCCGCGATCCTGGCCGCGTCCTGCGGTGTCCGTACGCGGACGAAGGCCCCGAGCAGCGCCTGCGCCTGGGGCCCGCGGCCGGCCCGGCCCAGGGCGGTCACCGCATCGGCGATCTCGGCGGCCGGCCGGGCCACGCCCTGGCGCAGCAGGTGGCCGCAGTCCTCCGGGCGCCCCGCACCGGCAAGCGCGTCCACCGCGGCCGCGAGTCCGGCCGGGGGCAACGAGGAGACCTCCCACAACAGGGTCGACCAGTCCGCGCCCAACCCCGCGCGGTGGAGCTCGACGGCGAGGACCGGCAACAGCTCCGCGGGCCGGCCCGCCGCCTCGCAGAGCACGCCGTGGGCCTCACCGCTGCGCCCCTGCGCCCGGAGCCGTACGAGGGCCCCGACGGTGGCGCGCGCGGACCGCAGCACGGCCGGGTCCTGAGCCACTGGGGCCTGCCCGGCCGGGGCGGGCTCGGCGCCGGGAGCGCCGCCGAAGCGGGCTCCGCGCGGCAGGGCGGCCGCCACGGGCGGGACGGGCAGGACGGGCGCGGCGGCCGCAGGCCCCTGCTCCTCCACCTCCAGCCCGGCGAAACGCGCGCCCCGCGGCTTCCTGCGGGGCGGTGTGCGGGCGGGGGCGGGCGACGGCTCGGGCTGCCGGGCGGGGTCGGAGCCCTGCGGAGCGACCGCGGGATCCTGTGCGGGCCCCGGTGCGGTCCCCTCCCCAGGCGCGCCCCCATCCCCCGCGCGGTCCCGGCCGGTCGGGACGGCCACCGCGGCCAGCCTCCTGCGGAGCTCCGTGCAGCGGGCCGACGCCCGGGCGTGGTCGTCACGGGCCCAGGCGACCGCCTCCACGTCCCCCGCGCCCGCCTCGCCGCCCGTTCGGGCCGCGCTCAGCCGCTGGGCCGCGTTCGCCTGTTCCCGCAGCATGAGCTCCAGCCGCTCCCCGAGTTGCCGCCGGCCACCGGGGCGCCGGTCGTGGGCGGCGGCGGAGGCCGCGTAGAGCTCGCCCGCACGCACGGCCGCGCGCTCCGCGAACGCGGCACCCCGCACCGACGCGAGATCGGCGAAGAGCGATTCCACGACGTCCCAGGGCGGGATCTCGACCCCCGCCAGACAGGCCCGCATCCCCTCCGGATCACGTCGGCAGAAGACTCCGTACCAACCCCGCCCGGGATCGAGTAGCTCGGCCACCTCTCGCAGATGGTGCGCGAACTCCCCCATGGACACCGCATGCTGATGCAACGTCATCAACGCCCTCGGCCGCCGTCGACTGGAGCCTTCCAGTCCGCAGGCATTCGACCGCAGTCGTGTTACGGGGCGGCTACGCGCACTTTTCGCCCAAGGTCCGGCAGGCGCACACCCGTTGGCGCGAGCGCCCCGTCGACGCCCGGCCCGGGGATCAGAAGGTGATGGCGATCCCGGTGTGCTGCCGCTTGCCGAGCCGGACGATCATCGCCGGGTAGTCGAGCAGCCAGTACTTCCAGGTGTACTTGCGGGCCATGACCCGGCGAACCCCTGCGGTGCCCTGCTCGTCGAGCAGCCTGCCGGTGCCCTCGGCGCTCGGGGCGCCCTCCGCGACGCGCCCGCGCATGTCGCAGACGGTGACGCGGACGCGGGTGTCGTTGCGCAGTCGCTTGATCTTCCACGAATCGGTCTTGGTCCAGACGAACAGCTCGTTCCCGTCGGCCGCGGCCCACACCGGCGTGGCGACGGGGGTGCCGTTCTTCCGGTAGGTGGTGAGGCTGACGTACTCGCTGCGGGCGAAGTCCTGGAGGCTCATGACCCAACCCTACTCAGGCCCGCCCGCCCTCCGTCCCGTTACCCGGCGAGTGGAACGGTCTCCGGCTCCGGGGCACATCGCACGAGGAGTTCGTCCATGGACATTCCGAGCGCCCCGGCGACCGCGGCGACGGTGAAGAACGCCGGAGTCGGCGCACGTCCGGTCTCGATCTTGCGCAGCGTCTCGGCCGAGATTCCGGCAGATCCCGCGATGTCGGCCATGCTGCGGCGACCGCGTGCCTCACGGAGCAGCCGGCCGAGCCGTTCGCCGCGCAGGTGCTCTTCAGGGGTGAGAGGAGTTCGTACCATGCCGTCATTCTAATACCGCTCGGACCGGTATAGTAATTGGCATGGTGCAGCTCAAGACAGACACATCCATCGAAGCCATGCGCGAGGCCGGCCGGGTCGTCGCGCACGTACTGACCGCCACACGCGAGGCGGCGGCGGTCGGCGTATCACTGCGCGAACTCGACGAGGTGGCCCGCGGGGTCCTTCGCGAGGCCGGCGCCGGATCGCCGTTCCTGAACTACCGGCCGCACTTCGCGCCGACGCCCTTCCCCGGCGTGATCTGCGCATCGGTCAACGACGCGATCGTGCACGGCATCCCGAACGATCTGCGGCTGCGTGACGGCGATCTCGTGAGCATCGACGCGGGCGCGACACTCGACGGCTGGTGCGGGGACTCCGCGATCAGCTTCATCGTCGGCCGCGCCCGGCCCGCGGACACCCGTCTCGTCGAAACGGCCTTCGAGGCCCTGGAGGCGGGAATCGCGGCAGCCGTCGTCGGCAACCGGATCGGCGACATCGCCCACGCGATCGGCACGGTCTGCCGCACGGCCGGCTACGGCATCCCGGAGGGATTCGGCGGCCATGGCATCGGCCGGTCCATGCACGAGGACCCGGGCGTCCCCAACGAGGGACGGCCCGGCCGCGGAATGCCGCTGCGGCACGGCATGGCGCTCGCCATCGAGCCGATGCTGATCGGCGGTGGCGGGGACGCCTACCACCCGGACCGCGACGGCTGGACGCTGCGTGCGTCCGACGGCAGCCGGGCGGCGCACGCCGAGCACACGGTGGCCATCACGGACGACGGCCCCCGGATCCTGACCGCCCTCTGACCGGTCCCCGGCCGGAAGGCCCCCGTCAGTTGTTCCGCAGGAACTCCCCGGCGAGAGCTTCTCCTGCGGTCACCGCCGCGCCACGGCTCTCGATCGGCGAGACGACGGAGTCCTTGAACAGGATGTACGTGACGCCGGACCCGGCACCGCCGGCCCTCGGGTCCGGGTCGATCCCGAGCGCCTCGGCGGCGGCGTACGAGGCCTCACCGATGATCCCGGCGGGTCCGGTGTCACCGACGACGGCGTACACGACCTTGCCCGCGTGGACGACTGCGACGACGCTGCCGCCCTTGATCCCGGCGTCGGTGGAGTCCCAGAGGGAGCTGCGGCTCGGCACCACGACGTACGGGAGTTCCTCCGCGTTCAGCGGCCGGTCGCCTGAGGTGTGGAACGCGGTGGCGCCCTGGAAGTACGGGTCGGTGTCCACGTTGCAGGCCTTGGTCACCTGACCGTCGCAGTCGATGTCCAGGTCGGCCTTCCAGAACACGGCCCCGTTCATGCCGCACACCGGCACGGAGGGCGAGGCACCCTCGTCCGTACGGTAGGAACCGTTCGAGATCCGCTTGCAGGACGAGACCTTGGCCAGCAACTCGGCCGCGCCGACCGCCCTTTGCCCGGTCTCGTCAGGGGTGGGGGAAGCGGTCGGCGCGGGCGAGGCAGGGCCGTGGTCGCGCCCCGGACGGGCATAGGCGGCGGGGGTGAGGTGCGGCACCGGAGCCGGGTGTGCCTTCCGTACCGGCGTGAACACGTCGGGCCGGAAGGCCGCGCCGCCGTGGGCGGCCGGCGTCAGGGATCCGGACGCGAGCAGGGCGGCGCCGGAGAGCGTGGCGAGGGCAAGCGTTCGCATGCGCACCGTAGGGGGTGCCCTTCTGTGAGGAGTCTTCCCTTGCTGACATCAGCCAAGACGCCCCCCGGCATGCCCCCGTCGAGGCCGCGGGGCCGGCCCGACGCGCGTCTTCCCGCGTCCGACCGACCCCGCCCGTACCACTACTGACACATCATCAGCTCTACCCGGCCGGCCTCACCACCATGGCCGAACCGCCGCCACGCCGCTCCGTCTCGGCGGCCGCCAGCCACCGCCCGTCCGGCAGTCGCTGCACGCCCGTCGCCGCCCCGATCTCCGGGTTGAGCTTGAAGACGTGCCCCAGAGCCTCCAGTTGTTGCCGCACCGGGCTGTTCCACAGCCCCGGTTCGAGCTCCGTGGCCGCCGCGTTGCGCTGACTGGCCCGGGGCGCCGCGATGGCGTCCACCAACGGCAGGCCCCGGTCGACCGCGCCGATCAGCGTCTGGAGCACGGTCGTGATGATCGTGGCGCCGCCGGGCGACCCCAGGGCCAGCACCGGCTTCCCGTGCTTGAGCACGATGGTCGGGGAGATGGACGACCGCGGCCGCTTGCCCGGACCGGGCAGGTTCGGGTCGTGGACGGCCGGATTGGCCGGCGCGAACGAGAAGTCCGTCAGCTCGTTGTTGAGCAGGAAGCCCCGCCCCGGCACCGTGATGCCGCTGCCGCCGGTCTGCTCGATCGTCAGGGTGTACGCGACGACGTTGCCCCACTTGTCGGCGGCCGTGAGGTGGGTGGTGTTCTCACCCTCGTACGTCGTCGGGGCAGCAGTCCCGGCACCGGCGCAGTCACCGGGGTGACGCGGATCCCCCGGGGCGAGCGGGCTGGTGAGCACCGCGTCGTCCTTGATCAGGCACTCACGCGAGTCGGCGAACCGCTGGCTGAGGAGTTCCTTCGTCGGTACGTCCTCGAACGCCGGGTCACCGACCCAGCGTCCGCGGTCCGCGAAGGCGATGCGGCTCGCCTCGATGTAGCGGTGCAGGTACTGCGCCTGGCTCGCCTTCGAAAGGTCGGTGGACTCAAGGATGTTGAGGGCCTCGCCCACGGACGTACCACCGGAAGAGGACGGCGCCATGCCGTAGACGTCGAGCCCGCGGTAGCCGACCTTCGTGGGTGCCTGCCGCAATGCCCGGTAGGAGCGCAGGTCCTTCGTGGTGAGGTCGCCCGGACGCACCACCCGGGTCGATGCGGGGTCGACGGGAGGATTGCGTACGGTCCGCACGATGTCGTCGGCCAGCTTGCCCCGGTAGAGCGCGTCGACCCCCTTGCGGCCGACCTCCTCGTACGTACGCGCCAGGTCGGGGTTCTTGAAGACGGAGCCGACCGCCGGGAGTTCGCCGCCCGGCAGGAAGAGCTTCCGGGTGGCGGGGAAGTCGGCGAACCTGGCCCGGTTGCCCTCCGTCTGCGAGCGGAACGTACCGTCGACGACGAAACCGTCGCGGGCCAGCCGCTCGGCCGGCGCCAGGACCTGCCGGAGCGACTTGCTGCCCCAGGCGTCGAGCGCGGCGTCCCAGGTGGCGGGGGTGCCCGGGGTACCGACACCGAGGCCACTGGTGACGACGGACTCGAACGCGAGGGGCTTCCCGTTCTCCAGGAAGAGCGAGGAGTCCGCGCTGCGCGGCGCGGTCTCGCGCCCGTCGATCGTCTCCACCGTGCGGGTGCGGGCGTCGTAGTGCACGAAGTAGCCACCGCCGCCCAGACCCGCCGAGTACGGCTCGGTCACCCCGAGGGCCGCCGCGGTGGCTACGGCGGCGTCCACCGCGTTGCCGCCCTTGCGCAGCACCTCGATGCCGGCGGCCGTCGCATCGGCGTCGACGCTGGAGACCGCTCCTCCGTAGCCCACCGCCACGGGGGATTTGGGCGGCGGCACGGTCGGCGGAGCGGACGAGGACGGGGCGGCCGCCCCGACCGACACCACGGCGGCGAGAACACCTAACAACGACACATTCCGCGCAACGGAACGCCTCATGCGCACCTCCAGTGAAGGATTGTCCGCGCAGGGTAACGCCGCCCCGGCCGCCCCGTCAGGACCGCCTCGAACTTGAGGCCGAATGCCCGCTAACATGCCCGCCCATGACTGACGACGTACGCAACATCGTGCTGGGCGTGATAGCCGCCGGCCTCAGCGCCGCCCTCGGCTGGCTCGCGCGCACCTATTTCTGGCGCCGAAAGCTCCGCCGCAAGCAGGCGTTCTTCGGACTGCCGGGGAACTCGGAATGCCTGCTCGTCGTCAACCGCGACGCGGGCGGTGACGGCGCCGTCCACCGGCACGACGTCTTCGCCCTGCTCGAACTTTCCGCGCTGATCAAGGACTGCTCGGCGCATGCCCAGATCCTGTCCCACGATCTGGCCCAGCAGGGGTTCGGCGAACGGACCGAGTTCTGCGTCGGCGGCCCTGTCTCCAACCGCCGCATGGCCGCGCACCTGCACTCCCTGCTGCCCGGCGTGAAGGTCAACACGGACGCCGAACCCGGCCCGGACCGCAACGCCTTCCAGATCGGCTCGGAGCGCTACCGGGTGGAGAAGGGCGTCGCCGAGTACGTACTGCTGGCCCGGCTGACGGCCGGTCAGGAGGCCCGTCCGGTCTTCCTGTTCTGCGGGCAGCAGGCGATCACCAACCAGGCGGCGTCCCGCTATCTGGCCCGCAACTACGAGCGGCTGGCCCGCAAGCACGGGAACAGCTCCTTCTGCTTGCTGCTGAAGGTGGTCAACTCCCAGGCGTACGGCCCCGATGTGGTCGAGCTGGTCGGCGACGTGACCCGCGCGGCCCAGGCCCCGGCACCGGCGCCCCGGACCTCGCACCGCGCCGCGGGCTGAGGGCCGCAGGGCCGGAGGCGGCCGGGTCGGAGGCGGCCGGGTCGGAGGCCGCAGGGCCGGAGTCGGCCGGACGGAGTCCACAGCGGCTCCGCCTGCCCGGCTTGATCTTCAACCTGCGCGACGTGGACGTGGAGTCGTCGACTTCTTGGTTCGTCGCTTTGTGGGCTCCAGTTGCCGATTGTGTGCACGTCATAGCGTGGGGTGGGTGGGTTGTTTCTGCGACCGGATGGCCGTCCCGGGCCGGGCTGAGAGGATTTCGGTGCTCCGGCTGGGCAGGCCGCCTTCGGCCGGAGGTGCCGAAAACCGCGGCGGACTCGTGCAGGGGCAAATCCGTCCGCGGGACTTGGCTTCTCCCATGGTCGGTGCAGGTCCACCGCCAGGGGGCGGGCGAGTCGGAGCTGGGTGAGGACCACGAGGATCAGTCAGGTCCAGCGGTCCTCAGTGGTCGCGGAGCAGGCTGCCCGCCCCCTCGATCCGCTCGGTGAACCCGTTGTCCCGCAGCGCCATCCACCAGGTGGCCGCGTTGATGGCGATGACGGGCAGACCGAGCCACCGTTCGGCCTCGTCGGCGAGCCGCACCATCGACAGGTTGGTGCCGCACTGGACAACGGCGTCGACGCCGGGCAGAGCGGCGAGCGAGGTCAGCGCCTCCCGCAGTTCGTCCTCCGCGACATGGGCGATGGACACCGCGGTGGGGCAGCGCAGTCCTGTGATACCGGCGACCTCGAAGCCGAGTTCGGTGAAGAAGCGCCGCACGTTCTCGTCGCCGACCGGCTGGTAGGGCGTCACCACCGCGATGCGGCGGGCACCGTAGAGGTGCAGGGCCCGTTCGCACGCCTGGGCCCCGGTGGCCACTTCCAGGCCGGTGATGTCGTGGATCTGCTTGATGAACTCCCGGTTGCCCTCGACCCCTCCCCAGAAGGTCTCGGCGGACATGCCCATCACCATGTAGTCCGGCTCGCAGGTCATGACGCGGTCACAGGCTCCGCCGATCTCGGCGCGGATCTGGTCCAGGAGGCGCTCCATGCCGGCGTCGCCGTCCATGTCCTGGTCACGGATGTGGATGCGGGAGAAGTGGGCCGTCACGCCGGGCACGGCCATCCGGTAGAAGTCGGGCTCCACGATGGTGTTGGTACTCGGGGCGATCACGCCGAACTTGCGGCGCCAGCCGAGGGCGTCAGTCATGAGGTCACCGTCCGGGCGTCGGGGGCGGAGGGGGTGCCGGGGTCCGCGGGGGTGGCGGCCGCTGCGGACAGCACGGGGGCGAGCCGCCAGGCGGCGAGGACCGCCGCGGCCTGGGTGAGCGTGTTGCAGGACTGCTCCACCCACTGGAGTGCCACGCTCTGGTCCGGGCGCGAGGCGAGTGGGCCGAGGACGTACATGCCCAGCAGCCAGAACCCTGCCGCCGATGCGGCGAGGGTGTCACCGGCGGCGCGGGCCAGGAGGATGAGCCGTACGGCGCACACGGTGACGGCCGCGATGGTCAGCGCCATGACGGGGGCGGTCGAGGCGAATGCCGCCGATGCGCCGGCCACCACCGCCCACAACCCTGCGAACACCCAGGGCAGCCTGCCGCCGGCCGGAGCGCCGCCCCCGCTCTCCGGCCCGCCGGGCAGCCTGAACCGCAGCAGGGCAAGGGCCAGCAGCAGGAAACCGGCGGACAACAGGGGGAAGAGCGCCTTGTTGAGCGGCTGGATGTCGGGGCCGTCGAGTGCCACGATCAGTTTCCACCCGGCCTTGGACAGGCCCCCGGCAGCGATCAGCGCGGTGGCGGAGACGGCCAGGTGACGGCCGGCGCGGCCGGTCCGGGCGGCGGGCGCGACGAGGCGGGCCGCCGCGCACGCGGTCAGCAGCACGGGGACGAAGTCCTCGACGGCCAGCGACACCGGGTAGGCGAGGTCGCTCATCGGCCTGTCTCCTCGTTCTGTGGCGCCGGCACCGGGGTACCGGACGGATGGTCAGGCATGACGTGACGGCGCCGGAAGGCCGCGCCGGCGAAGCGCCCGGCGGCCTTGCGGCGCGTGAGCCAGGCGGCCCGGCCACCGTTGCGGGTGCGGCCGGACAGGACCTGGGCGGCGAGCCAGGGCGTGACGGTCTCGACGGTGTCGGCCAGGATGTCGAAGACCTTGCGGGCCTTCTCGTACTCCTGCGCCGTGTACCCGTGGGTGAGGACGTCGGTGACGACCATGCCGGGCGACAGGGCCATGGCCCGCACGTCGTGCGGGTGCGTGGCGGCGTGCGCGCGGAGGTCGGCGGCCAGGGCGCGGGTCAGGTACGTGACGGCGCTCTTGGTGGCGCCGTACGCGCCGAGGCCGGGCAGCACGCGGCCGTCCGAGCCGAAGCCCTCCATGTTCCACACGGCACCGCGGCCGAGTGCGAGGAACCCTGCCGTGGCGACGGCCGAACCATTCGCCACGCCCATCAGGTTGGCGTCGAGGACCGCCCCGACCTCGACCTCGGTCAGCTCCCACAGCGGGCGGCGGGCGGTCACGGCGCCCGCGTTGTTGATCCACACGTCGACGGTGCCGAACGCGTCGAGAGCCGCCTCCCACAGCGCGGCGAGCTGTACGCGGTCGGTGACGTCGGCGGGTCTGCCGATCAGCCGGTCCGGCGGTGCGTCGAGGCGGACCACGGCCTCCCGGACGGCCTCGGCGGTGCGTCCGCACAGCGCGACGCGGCAGCCCCGGTCGAGGAAGGCGCGGGCCAGTCCGTGGCCGATGCCCCGGGTGCCACCGGTGACGACCACGACGGGCCCTTCGGCGGTCATGACGCGCTCCAGTCCAGGACGCCGTGCAGCACGGCGGCGAGGACCTGCCCGTCGAAGACCTCGTAGGTGACGGCGAGCCGGCCGCCGGCGCTCATCCCGGGGGTGGCGTCGAGCGCGTACTCGCGGCCGACGACGCGCTGCGCACCGCCGTCCGCGAAGTGCCAGACAGGGAAGTTGGCGCGGCCGAAGGCCTGTGCGTTGCCCCAGGCGCCGGGGCCCTCCCAGAACTCGCGGGTGCCGTCGCGGCGGCGAACGACGGTGGCTTCGCGGTCGAGTCCGCTTCCGGACCAGCTGAGGTGGTGCTCGGTGCGCAGCAGGTCCAGCGGGGTGAGGCGGTCCTCGACGAGGACGGTGCCCAGGCGCTTCTGGTGCGCGTCCCACACCTCGCACTCCCCCGCGAACGTGCCCGACTGCTTGGTGGGCAGGATCCACGGCACGGGGCCGCAGCGGGTCTCGGCCGCGAGGTGGGCGGCGACCGCCTCACGGGTGGCGGGGTTCTCGTCGTGGTCGGTGGTGCGCCGGTAGACGCCGTTGAAGCAGCCGACGACGGTCCAGCCCTGGTAGAGCACCGAGGAGTAGACCTGGGTGTCGCCGTCGGGCAGCACGTGGTTCCAGGTGTTGAGGCCCACCTGCCAGCCGGGCCCGTAGTAGCGCGCGTCGACGAACGTGCCGTACGGCTGTCCGCTGCCGTGGAAGTCGGGACCGACGTAGACGCGGTTGTCGTCCGCGTCGGTGACGCCGAAGGCGAACGGGGCGGCGAGCCGGAACCGGCCGGCGAGCGGGCCGCCGCCTTCGAGGCCGCCGTCCATGCGATAGACGGTGGCGCCGTCGGTGTACTCGGACGAACGGCGGATGTCCTCGTAGCCGCACCAGGTGCCGGTGGCGTCGAACAGGGAGGGGCGGCCGTGCCATTCGCCGGCGATGCGCTGCTGCCAGACGCTGGGACCGGCGGCTTCGGCCTGGGCCTGGTTCTCGGTCACGGGGTCTCCTCCACGGCCGGGCGGCCGGTGATCAGCAGGGCGCGCAGTCCGTCCGTCACGACGGGGCCGACCAGGCGCTCGACCTGCGCCCAGACGGCGTCGATCTCCGGGCTGAACAGCAGCTCCCGCATCCGGTGGTCGCGGTCGGCGAGGGCGGTGTGCTCGACGTCGTCGGCGGCCCGGGCGGGGAAGTCGGCGGCGATGGCGAGCCAGTGGTCGAGGTAGGCGTCGGCGATCGGGCCGACCTCGGCGAACGCGGCGTCGTCCGCGCGGTGGGCCAGCATCCACGGTGACATCAGGGCCCGTTGGCGGGGGCCGATGTGCGCCGGGGCGATTCCGGCGATGTCCGCGGCCTTCTCGAACGGTGCGGTGAGGGGTCCGTAGACGTGGTCGGTGTAGTCGCCGTGGGCGGCGAGGTCGGCGCGCTGCACCAGGTCGAGATGGAAGGCGTAGGAGTCGCCGGTCCGCACGGCGTCCAGGGTGAAGTGGGGCAGCGGGTCGTCGGCGGCACCGAAGGCGAACACCATGTGGCTGTCGAGCCCGATGGGCGGGACCACCAGGGAGATGTGGACGACGGAGGCGACCGGGCCGTCACCGGTGAAGCAGCGGACGGAGCCGGCCGGTCCGGGAAAGGCTGTCGAGGTGAGGGCGGCCCAGGGGGTGGGGACCTCGGTGACTCGGGTGGCGGCGACCAGGCGGTCCAGGATGCGCAGGGACAGTGCGGTGGGCGGGCTGGCCGGGGCGGGGGCGCTGTTCATGGTGGTCACTCGCTCTCCGGGTGGGCGGCGGACCGGTCGGCGCTCTCGGCCGTCGGCTGGGCGGGGGGCTGTTCGGCGCTCCGGGGCGCCCGGGCGTCGGGCTGTTCGGCGCCTTCGACCGTCGGGTGGAATCCGTGGGCCTTCTGCTCCCAGGCGCGCCCGAACTCGGGCACGTCGCGGCGGCTCGGCGAGGCGATCACGGTGGATGTGCGTTCGGGCACGTCGCCGGTGATCCGGTCGCCGGACCCCACCGCCCAGCCCTTGGCGGCGAGTTCCTGGCGCCGGCGGCGGTAGGCCACCGAGATCATGTCGGAACGCAGGTGGAGTTCGGCGCCGAGGTCGGCGGGCAGGAGCTCCGGACGGGTCGCGTCCACGACGGGGGCGTCCTGGCCGAAGATGCGGTAGACCCGCTTGCGGGCATTCGCGTCGGCCCAGGAGCCGGTGAAGAAGTCGCGCAGGGCCACCCATTTGACGAGGGTGGTGGTCTCGTCGACGGGGATGTTGGTGTCGTAGATGATCATGTTGCCGAACGGCAGCCGCACATGCAGCTTGACCAGGTTGGGAAGCATCCAGCCTGCGGTGGTGACCACCGGCGGGCGCTCCTCGCCCTGGGACTTGCGGTCGGCGTAGAGCTTGGACCACAGGCCCTTGGCCGCCGGCGGGTGCATCGACACGGTGGCGAACGCCGACCACTCGTCGGGCTGTTCGACGGTGTACTCCTCGACCTCGGGCCGGTCGGGGTTGCCGAAGGCGGCGCCGTGGACGAAGGGGGTGTGGGCGATGTCGCAGCCGTTCTCCAGTACCCGTTCGTAGTTGGAGTTCCACAGGTACTCGCCGGTGACCACGCGGTATCTGCCGCCGTTCTCGACCAGGTCGTCGAACTCGGGCCACACCGGGATCGGGGGGCGTTCCGCCTCCGGCAGGTCGCCCATGAACACCCAGACGAATCCGTAGCGTTCGCACGCCGGGTAGGAGTCGACGCGGGCCTTCCTGGGGATCCCGCGGCCGGGCATGTTGGCCGGGATCGACGTGCACGCGCCCTCGGGGTCGAAACGCCAGCCGTGGTACGGGCAGACGACACAGTCGTCGGAGAGGCTGCCGCCGGAGAGAGCAGCGCCGCGGTGGGCGCAGAGGTCGGACAGGGCGACGGGCTTGCCGTCCTTGGTCCGGTACAGGACCAGGCTCTGGCCCAGACAGACCACTTTGGCGGGTTTGCGGCCGACGCGGTCGGCGAACTCGACCGCGTACCAGAAGTTCTTGAACATGGCGGGGAAGCGCTCCTCGGGTCGTTCGAGGTGGTGCGGGTCAGCGGCGGTGAACGGCGAGCAGTCCGGGGTGCGGCGGCCTGAGCAGCTCGTCGAGGCGGTGTCCGGCGGCGGCGTCGTCGCGCAGCCTCGCCACACAGAACTCGGTGACCAGCCGGCCGAGCAGGGGACGTGGTGCGTCCCGGCCGGCGCCGGTCTCCTCCAGGAAGCCGCGGGCCGTGGTGGGGTCGTGCGGGTGGCAGGCGGTGAAGTGGCCGGCGCCGGCGAGCCGGGCCCACGCGCTGGCGCCGCCCGCGTCGGGCACCGCGTCCCGGAAGGTCCGCAGGACCGGGTCGTGAGCGGCGTCGTCGTCCGCGTAGCGGTCGGCGCTGGCCGCGATGACGCCGTCGTGCTCGCCGGAGAGCAGGAGCACAGGCGGTCCCGGTCCCACCGGCAGGACGGTGCCCTCCGGCCAGCCGAGCATGGAGGCGACGAGGGTGTGGGCGCCGTAGGCGAACACCGCCCGGACGCCCGATGTCAGGGCGGCGGACTGGAGGGCGACGGTGCCGCCCGCGGAGTGGCCGCCGAGTGCCACCCGGTCGAGGTCCAGCAGGCCCTCCAGCGGTGCACGGCGGGCGAGTTCCGCCAGCGCGCCGACGAGCGCGCCGATGAGCGGACTCGTGGGGCGGGAGCCCCAGCCGGCGGGCGAGGCCGCCTCCAGGTCCACGGCGGGTGTGAGGCCGTGGCTGCCTGCGAACAGCTCGCCGACGAGGTCGGCGGTGACCGCGACCAGACCGGCGCGGGCGAGTTCGACGGCGAGCCAACGGTAGGCGTCCTGGCCGACGTTGATGCCGGGCAGCAGCAGGACGACCGGGTAGGGGGCGTCGGCCGGGTCGGCGGGCAGCTCACCGGTCAGCCGTTCGGCGTCCGAGCCGGTGGGACGGGCCGGGTAGAAGACGCGCAGGTGGGCGGTGTCGAAGGGGTCCTTCAGGCCGGGCACCCGGCACGCCCACCACAGCGAGCGGACCGCCGTGTCCGGCGCGGGGGCGGTCACCGGGCTCTCGGCAGTTCGCGGTCGCCGCCCCACAGGCCGCGTACCAGACGGTCCGTCGTCTCCTGGCCGAAGTAGCGCACGCCCATGACGTTGGCGGGGTCGCGTTCGGCGATGTTGCGACGGGTCGCGAGGTCGGCGGCGGCGAGCGCGTCGCGCTCCTCCTCCGGAACGGTCTCGGCGGCGTCGACCCAGCCCAGCCAGCGGTCCACGTGGGCGTGGGTGAGCCGGCGCACGAGGTCGATGTGCTCTTCGTCGCGGGGCATGGAGTAGCAGTACGCGGTCGGCGAGAGGCTCGCGCGGATGAAGGCGGCGCGGCTGGTGAACCAGTCCAGTTTCGGGTGGCTGTCGCGGACTTCGAGCCACTCCTCCTCCAGCGGCGCGTAGTAGCGGTCGTACGCCTCGCCGTCGGCGATGAGGTGGGTACGGGGCACGGAGTCCAGGTAGAACCAGCCGCCGGGCCAGCACAGCAGGGCGATGGCGAGGTGGGGTACGCGGATGTGCGGTCCGAGCCACACCGTCAGATGGAGGTTGGCGAAGCCCTGGGTGGGGTTGCCGAGCCAGGAGTGGACCATCCAGTCGACCTCGGGCCCGCTGTAGGCGGCCAGCGAACCGCCGGGGCTCTCGGGCGGGTTGCCGTAGGAGTCGAGGGCGAGGGTGGCGGGGTCGCGGGTGAGCTCGAAACGGGCGTCGATCTTCGCCTTGAGTTCGCCGAGCAGCTCCTGCCATTGGCGGAAGGTCTCGGTGACGTCGGTGACGGGTGCCATGTCCGTCATGTCCTGCACAGCCTTGAGAGTCTCGGTCATGGCGCTCCTCGGGGGTGACTGGGGCGGAGGAAGGGGCGAGGTGGCCCCCGCCGCGGACGCCGGACGCTCGCCGACGTCCGCCTGTTCGTACGGGTTACGGGCGCGGACGGGGTGGAGATCAGCTGGTACGGGGCCGGGGCTCCGGGGCGGTCAGCGCGCCGGCCAGCCGCCAGGGCCTGCCGTCGACGAGGTCGGTGCGGCGGGAGACCAGGCGTCGGACCGCCTGGGCGGGATGGACGGCGGAAAGGGTGAGCGGACCGGACGCGGGTGTGGTCAGCGGGTGGCTGATCCGGCCGGTGAAGCCGCCGTCGCGGCTCTGCCAGAGCCCGAAGTTCACGGGAAGCGCGTGGATCGCCCCTTGGCCGTGACCGGCCGCGACCACGTTGATCCGGTTCTCGGCGGAGCGCTCGGGCAGGCCGAGGGTGTGCTCCCAGGGCTCGGCGCCCGTGTGGCAGACGGCCGCGGTGTCCGCCCCTGCGAGGGCGGCCAGCCGGAAGGTCTCCGGGTGGAGCGCGTCGTCCCCGACGACCAGGGCGACTCGGCCCCACGGGGCGTCGTGGGTCGACGGCGGGGCCGGCTTCTCGACCGCCCAGCCGGAGTGCCGGGCGCAGGGGTGCAGCTGCGGCACGCGCAGCACCGGGCCGCCCGCGCCCAGCAGGAGCCCGGTGTGCACGCCGGCCTCGGGAAAGGTGCAGGCGAGCAGGGCGTCCGTCCCCCGCAGCGCCCCGGCCAGGGCATCCACGGCGGCGGTCGTGAGGGATGACGGATCGGGGTCGTCGTCGGGAACGACGCCGTCGGGCCAGAGGAACAGTTCCGGCAGCACGATCACCCGCGCGCCGGTGCCGGCGGCCCGGCTGACGAGCGCGACCGCTTCGCGGAGCGCGGCCTGGCCCTGTCCGGCCGGGCGCAGCACCGCGGCGGTGACGCTCGCGGCGCGCTCCGCGGGGAAGGGCGACGACGGGCGCGGCTCGCTCGCGATCGGGCCGTAGAGCCAGGGCCGGCGGGCCGCGAAGAGGTCGGTGCCGTCGGGGCGCCGCTTGTCGTCGGCGGCGGCCGGCTCGATGTCGGCGACCACGACCGCCTCGCGGGTCCGGGGGGCCCGGGCCACCACGGTTCCGTCGGGGCGGACGATCTGGCTCTCGCCCGCTCCGTGCAGCGCCTCGGGCGGCACTCCCAGTCCCGCACTGACGGCGGCGAGATGGTCGTCGGGGATGAGGGGGCCGATCTTGTTGGCGGCCACCACCCAGACCTTGTTCTCGGCGGCGCGTACGGGTATGTGAAGAGACGCCTCGTCGAGCGCGAAGGAGTTGAGGCTGTTGAGCAGTACCTGGGCGCCGCGCAGGGCCAGACCGCGGCAGACCTCGTTGACGACTCCTTCCATGCAGGAGTACAGGCCGAACCGGCCGAGCGGCGTGTCGATCACCGGTCCCTCGGTGTCGGCCGGGTCGAGGTGGTCGTTCTCGCTGCCCATGAGCGTCTGCTTGTCGGCGCGGCCCAGCAGTGTGCCGTCCGGACCGAAGAGAAGGCTCGCGGCGGTGATCCGCATGCCGTCGTCGCGGTCCGGCGCGAAGCCCTTGGTGGCGAGGGTGACGTGCAGCTTGACCAACAGTTTGTGGCGGGCGGCGGCTTGCGCGACCGCCGTGAGGAAGGGGTCTTCGGGCCGGCACGCCTCGCGCAGCGCGTGGGCGCGGTCGCGGTACCAGGAGAGGTGGTTGCAGAACTCGGGAAGCACGACGAGCGCGGCGCCGCGGGACGCCGCCTCATCGACGGCGCGCAGCACGGCCGCGAGGTTCGACTCCTTGTCCTCCCCTACGGCGAACTGGGCCGCAGCCACCCGTACGGAGCCGGCGACGCGGGCCATGGCATCCTCCTGTGGTTCCTCTAGCGGAACAGCGTTTCCCAAACATACACTCGCAGCCGCCCTTGCGACAGAGGGAATTTCACCGTCATATCCCGGAGGCTGCCGTGCTCACCCATGTCGTTCTTATGCGGTTCACCGACCCCGGCGACGCACCCGAGGCGCGTCGCCGGCTGGCCGAACTCGCGCCCCTCGTACCGGAGATACGGTCGATCGAACTCGGCCTCGACACCGTCGGCTCACCGGTGTCGTTCCATCTGTGCATGATCACCCGGCACGACGACGAGGCCGGGCTGAGCGCGTACCAGAACCATCCGCGCCATCTGGAACTCGCCTCGTGGCTGCGTCCGCGCCTCGCCGACCGGGCCGTGGTCGACCATGCCGGGTCCGACGCGGGCTGACCCCCGCGCACGCGAACGGTTCGAAGGTGCCGCGAGCCGGGCTCGCGGCACCCGGGCCGTCAGCTGCCGTTGCCCGCAAGGGTCTCGGTGGTGCCGGCCGTGATGAGTGACTGGTAGTAGGAACCGCCGGGGTAGTAGGTCGCGGTCGTCGTGCCCGACAGGGCGTCCGACGCCCAGCCGACGGCCAGGGTCTGCAGAGCGGTGATGTTCTTGGCCTGCGAGGTGCCACAGGCCAGCGATGCGGCCCCGTCACTGCTCGCGCCCTCGGAGTCCACGTGTGATCCCGTGGTCAGCTCCACGCCGAGGAACGGCGCGTCGGGGTAGGCGTCCTGGAGCACGGTGGTGCCGGAGGCGCTGCTGTTGCACAGGTAGGGCGGCGAGGCGATGACGCGCACGGGGAGCGAGGTCGCCGACAGGCCGGCTAGCGAGTCCGCACTGTTCTTGCCGATGACGGACGTCACGGGATCGAGCAGTACGAGGCCCTTGAGGCGGGCGAACGCGGCCGGCGAGGTGACGCGCAGCCGCTCGGCGACGTACTCGACGGCCTCGCCTCCGGCGGAGTGCCCGGAGAACAGCACCGAGGTGGGCAGCGAGGTGCCGGTGCGCCCGGCCTTCGCCGCGGCACGCTGGTAACTGGCCGCGAGTGCGCTGGCCGAGCCGTCCGCCCCGCTGAACAAGGTCGCCACGTTGTTCAGGAACGGCTTGTTGTTGCCGATGTTCTGCAGCGTACAGCCGAAGATGTCCGCGCTGGGCAGGGTCGGGACGAACACCACGTAGCCGGCGGCGGCGTAGTGGTTGGCGAGGTCCGCCATGTTGGCGCCGGACCGTACGAATCCGTGCTGGAGCCAGATCAGGCCCTTGGCCGTACCGGACGGGAAGTACCAGTCGGCGTCCGGGTGGTAGGTGAAGGCGGCACAGGACACGTCGACGTCGGTCGACGCCGAAGTGACGCCGGTCGACGCCGTGTCCGCCTGCGCGGACGCCGGTACAGCAAGGGCCGACAACGCCACAGCGATGGCCGGCACGAGGATTCTCAGGCGGGAAAGCACACGCATGGAGGCCTCCGAGTACGGGGCGGGCGTTTCCATTGTAGAAACGCTGTTCCACTCCCGTGGTGAGGGAGATGACAGCGAAGACGCGCGCCGCTGTCAAGAGCAGGCCCCCGGATGCGCCCCACAATGTGCCCTGTGTGCCGTTCGTGACGTGAGGCAACCCGGAATTTTCACCGCGTACGGGCCGACCCCTGGCGCAGTTGTCCCCCTGAGTGGAACTCTGTTTCCCGACAAGGAACACCCCGAGTTTCCCCTCCCCTCATCGGAGAGTCCGTGAGAAACCGAAGAGCACGTCTCCTGATCGCGCCGCTGGCCCTGATCGCCGCCCTGTTCGCGGCGCCCGTGCCCGCGTCGGCGGCACCCGCGCAGGTGTCGGCGACGCCCACGGTCGCCATGTACCAGACCACCTACGGCGGTGACGACGCCGACGTGTACTACCCCTCCGGCGGAACCGACCTGCCGGTGGCCCTGCTGCTCCAGGGTGCGAAGGTGGACCGCGCCCAGTACGCCCAGTACGCCACCGCGATCGCCCGGCAGGGCTTCGTCGTCGTCGTGCCCAACCACTACCGTCTGATGATTGTCGAGTGGGAGCGCTACGCGGCCGAGCACCAGGTCACGCGGACGGTCGACTGGATGAAGGACACGAAGTACGACGAGTCCTCACCGCTGTACAAGCGGATCGACAGCGGAAAGATGGTGCTGCTGGGGCACTCCTTCGGCGGGGCCGCCGGGCTCGCCGCCGCCGAGAACTCGTGCAGCGCGGTCTTCTGTCCCGCGCTGAGCTTCAGCCTGCCGAGCCAGGTCAAGGCCGCGTCCTTCTACGGCACCAACAACGCCTTCCTCGGCATCTTCGCCAACATCAACAACAAGATCCCGGTGCAGCTGGTGCAGGGCACGGCCGATGGCATCGCGCCCCCGTCCGACGCCGAGCAGACGTACACCCACCTGAAGAACACGCCCAAGCAGATCGTGCGGGTGGGCGGCGTCAACCACTACGGCATCACGGATGTCCAGAGCCCCTCGCCCGCGGAGAGCGAGACCTCCCCGCAGTCCCTGACGCAGAGCCAGAGCATCGAGGTCGCCGCACGCTGGGCAGGCCGGTTCCTGCGGGCCCAGCTCGGTGACGCGGGCGCGGCCGACTACGTGTGGAACACCGGCGACGCCGCGGACCCGGGCGTGACGGTCACCGGCGCGCACTGATCCGCTCCCCCGGTGCCGGGACGGGTCCCCGTCCCGGCACCGGGTACCCGCCCTCCGATGGGCACGCTCACCCCGGCACCGGGTAGGCGCCCGGCGCCATACCGCCGCCGCCCGGCCGGAAGGCCGCGGGGGCGTGCACCACGCACGGCTGCGTGTATTCCGCGAGCCCCTCCGCGCCGTACTCGCGGCCGTGACCGCTGCGCTTGACGCCACCGAAGGGGGCGCGCAGGGACATGCCGGTGCGGTTGTGGGTGTTGACGAAGCAGAAGCCGGCGTCCAGCCGGGCGGCGAACGCGAACGCACGGTCCTCGTCGGCGCTCCACACCGAGGCACCCAGCCCCAGTTCGCCGGCGTTGGCCCGGTCGGCCACCTCATCCTCACGGTCGTAGGGCAGCACCGGGACCAGGGGGCCGAACTGCTCCTCACAGACCACCGGGACGTCGTCGCCGAGGCCGGTGAGCAGGAGCGGGGCGACGAAGTGGCCGGCCGACACATCGGTGTCGGGGCAGACCGTGCCGAGGGGTGTGGCACGGGCGCCGCGCCGCAGCGCGTCGTCGGTGAGCGCGGTGAGCCGTGCGGCAGCCGCCGCGTTGACGACCGGGCCCACCGTCACCCCGGGGTGCAGCGCGTCGCCGAGCCGGACGACCCGGTCGGCAGCCGCGGTGAAGGCGGCCGTGAAGCGGTCGTGGGCGCGCCGGGGCACGTACACGCGTTTCACCGCCATGCACACCTGGCCCGCGGTGGCCAGGCAGGCCATGACCAGCCGGTCCATGGCCTCGTCGGTGAGCGCCGCGTCGTCCAGCAGGATCGCGGGATCGTTGCCGCCCAGTTCCATCGTCGTCGGGGTGAGCGCCGCCGCGGCGAGCGCGCCGACCGCGCGGCCCGCACGCTCGCCGCCGGTGAACGCCACCTTGAATACGCCGGGATGGCCCACCAGGGCCGCGGCGGTCGCCTCGTGGCCGTGCAGGGTGTGCAGCAGACCCGGCGGGAAGCAGCCGGCCATGTTCCGCAGCAGGCCGTCCAGGGCGAGCGGGGCCAGCGGGGAGGGTTTGACCAGCAGGGCGTTGCCCGCCGCCAGGGCGGGGGCGAGTTTGAGGACGGTGAGCACCACCGGCGCGTTCCACGGGGTGAGCGCCACCACCGGGCCGTAAGGGCGCCTGCGCACCACCAGGCGTCCCTGCCCGTCGTCCACCTCGTGGTCGGCGAGCAGGGACGGGGCGGCGTCCGCGTACCAGCGCAGTACGGCCGCGGAGAACGCCAGTTCGCCGCGGCAGTCGGCAAGCGGCTTGCCGGACTCACGGGCCAGCAGGACGGCCGCGTCGGAGGTTCCGCGCTCCAGTTCTGCAGCGGCGCCGCGCAGCGCCTCGGCGCGCGGGCCCGGGGGCTCTGCCGCCCAGGCCCGGGCGGCAGAGCCGGCCGCAGCCACCGCCCGCCGGACGTCGCCGTCCCGTGCGACAGCCACCGAGCCGACCAGTTCGACTGCGCGGGACGGGTTGTGACGATCGATCAGTTCGTGGTCAGTCATGGCCTCTCCTCGGGCGGGCGCCGCGCACCGCTCAGGAGACGGGCCGCAGCGAGGCGATCATCGAGCTGCGCAGCAAGGCGCCGCGCGCACGGGCGGGGTCGGCGGCCGTGGCGCGCAACTCGGCGAGCAGCTCCGCCCGGGCCTCGGGGTCACGGACCCGTAGCCGTTCCCAGTTGCGGTGGGTCTGCGCGCCGACGTAAGTGAGGGCGCAGGAACGGCGGGCTTCGGCGGCCGCGTCGAGCGCGGCGTCCGCGCCGGGCTCGCCGTGGACGAGGGCCGCCAGCGGGGTGGCGAGGAGGACCGCGTCGTGGATGCCGCTGTTCATGCCCATGCCGCCGAGCGGATTGTTCACGTGCGCGGCGTCACCGCACAGCAGGACGCGGCCCTGCCGGAAGCCGGCGGCGACCCGCTGGTGCACCCGGTAGAGGCTGGCGTGCGCGACCCGCCAGGGACGTTCCGCGCCCATGTCGGCCCGCAGCCGGGCCAACCGCTCTTCCAGTCCGGCGAGTTCGTCCTCGTCCGAGGTTCCGTCCGGGGTGGGGAGGAGGATCCGCCAGTGGTCCGGGGTACGCAGCAGTACCAGCCACTCGTCGGGGTCCAGCACATAGGCGATGGGCGCCAGTCCGGGCAGTTCGGTGGTGAGGTCCTCGTCCAGGGAGGCGACGAGGAAGCGTTCGGGGTACGTCATGCCCTCGAAGCCGACGCCCAGGGAGTGCCGTACAGCGGAGTGGGCGCCGTCGGCGGCCAGGAGATGGCTTCCGCGTACGGTGCGCCCGTCGTTGAGGACTGCGGTCACCGAACTCTCGTCCTGACGGACGTCGGCGACCTTGCATCCGAAGCGCAGTTCGGCTCCTGGGAGTTCAGCGAGTGCGTCTGCCAGCAGGGGTGTCAGTTTGTTCTGTTCGCACTGCACCCGGTAGGGGTACGGGGTGTCCCCGCTCAGGACGGCGAGGTCGAGTTCGGCGACCGGCCCGGTGCGACGGTCCCGGTACTGGAACGTACGGGCGATCAGGCCCCGGGCGACGAGGGCGTCGGCCACGCCGAGGCCGTCCAGCATCTCCAGGGTCGGTGGGTGGAAGGTGGAGGCCCTGGACTCTGCGGCGAGCGCGTCCCCCGCCTCCAGGACGGTGACGGGCACACCCGCACGGGCCAGTACGAGCGCGGCGGTGAGACCGACGGGGCCGGCGCCCGCCACGAGCACCGGAGTGCGGACGGCCGGGCCACCGGGGGCGGCCCGCCGGGCGAGGTCGCGGGGGGCGCTTGGGCCGGCGGGATCCCGGGGGGCCGTACGACCGGTGGGGGTGCTCATCGTGTGCCTCCGCCGGGCGCAGGTGCTGGTGCTGGTGCGGGTGCGGGCGCAGGTGCTGGTGCGGGTGCGGGCGCGGGCGCGGTGTGCAGGGCGAAGCCGCCTTCGACGCCGGTGACCCGGCTGCCGGTGAAGTGCAGCAGAGTCTCGTCGGTGCCCTCGTCGACCAGACCTGACAGGCCCCAGGCGGGGCGCGGGGTGTCCATGTGGAGGCTGAGCACCGAGGAGCCGTTGACCTTGACCTCACCCGCCCGGATCCGGGCGGCCACGGCGAGGGCGGCCTCCTCGTCCTGTCCCGTCACGTATGCCTCCAGTCCGTAACCGGTGGAGTTCGCCAGCGCGACGGCCTCGTCGAGGGTGTCGTAGGGGTGCACGGTTGCCACCGGGCCGAAGATCTCCTCCCTGGCGTGCTCCTCGGGGACGCCCGTGAGCAGCACCGGGGCCAGCCAGTTGCCTCGGCCGGGGACCGGGGTGAAGGTGTGCTCCTTCGCACCGAGACGGGTGAGGGCCGCAATGGAGGTGCGGGCTGAATCCCGGTGCCGGGAGTGCGCGAGCGGCCCGTATCCGGTGGCGGGGTCGAGTGGGTCGCCGGTCCGCAGGGAGGCCAGGACCTCGCCGATGGCCTCCACCAGCTCGCCCTGGCGGGCGGCCGGCACGACGAGTCGTCCCAGGGCCCGGCACCACTGGCCGTTGAGGGTGGTGAGCAGTTCGGCGGCGATCCGGGCCAGGGTGGCGGTGTCGGCGTCCTCCATGACCACCAAGGCGTTGTTTCCGCCCAGTTCGAGCTGAGCCGGCTTCAGGGCGCGCCCGCAGGCGGCGCCGACCTCGCGTCCGGCCGCGGTGCCGCCGGTGAAGGAGACCGCGCGCACCCGGTCGTCGGCGACCAGTCGGGCGCCGGTCGCGGCGTCTCCGTGCAGGAGCTGGAGCAGGGCGGGCGGCGCACCGGCCGCGGTGAGCCCGGCGGCGGCGACCTCCACCATCAACTGCGTTCCGTACGGGTTGAGTTCGGGCGCCTTCACCAGCACCGGGCAACCGGCCGCCAGGGCGGAGGCCGCCTTGTGGGCGGCCATCGGGGCCGGTGCGTTGTAGGGGACGACACACAGGGCGGGGCCGAGGGCCTCCCGCCGTACGGTGACGCGGCGCCCGTCGGGACGGGTGGCCGTGGTGACGAGCACCGAGTCCCGCAGCCGGGCGGCGGCCAGCCGGAAGGCGCCGCCGAGGATGACGCCGAGGACCGCGGTCTGCGCGTGCGGCACCCCGCTGCCGAAGGTCTCGGCCAGGGTGATGCCGGCGGCCCGCGCCTCCACCGCACCTGCGGCGGCGTCGAGGGCGTCGGCCCGTGCGGCGCCCGGCAGCGTGGCCCAGGTGCCGGATCGGTGCACCCGGTCCGCGGCGTCCAGCGCGCTCTCCACCCGTGCGTCGGTGCTGGCCCGCACGGGGTCGAGGTTCTCACCGGTGACGGGGTTCTGCCGGAACAAGCCGCCGGGGAGCGGGCGGCAGACCCCCGGCCGCCCGTCGACGAGGTCGGCGACCGGCTCGGGGAGGAAGGGCGTGGTCATCGACCGCTCTCCACTGTCGCGAAGAGCGCGGTGGCCCGGTCCTCGGAGGCCATCTTGGCGACCTCCAGGCGTCCGCGCTCCGCGGGGAACGTCATCACCAGTCCCATGGCGAGGTCGCGCAGGGTGCGGCCGATGATCCCGTCGAGGGTGGCACCGGACGTACCGCACGCCTTGAGCGCGCCGAGCGCGACGTCGAAGCACGCCTCGGTGACGGAGCCCTTGCCCAGCCGCCATTGCCGGAAGACCTCCGGCTTGGGCCGCAACGGTGGCTCGGATGTCTCCAGTTCGAGCTGGCGGCCCAGCCACAGGTAGGCGGTCTCCAGGCGCTGGGTCATGTCACCGATGAGCACCTGGTGCATGGGGCTGGCGGCGATGGGGCGTCCGGTGTCGGCGAACGTCTTGGTGGTCAGGCGGTCCAGTGTGTAGTCGTAGACGGCCTGGGCGGCACCCGTGTACACCGCGGCGATGGCGAGTTGGTTGCCGACGAAGCTGCCCCGGCTGACCTGGAGCATCCGGGTGAAGGCGCCGGGGACGACGAGCGCGTCGTCGTCCGGCACGGTGACGCCGTCGAGGCGGATGCCGTGGTTGGCGCTGCCGCGCATACCGATGCCGTTCCACGGCTCACGGGACGACACGCCCGGTGCCTCGCGCTGTACGAGGAACAGGGCGAGGCCGTCCGTACCCTCGACGCCGTCCAGGCGGGCGGTGACGAGGTAGACGTCGGCGACGCCGGTGGCGCAGCCGAAGGACTTCTCGCCGTCGAGCCGCCAGCCGCCCTCGGTGCGGCGGGCGGTGGTGGCGATGGAGATGTTGGCGCCGGAGCTCTTGACGGACTCGCTGGCGAAGTTGCCCATCCACTGTCCGCCGGCCATCGCCTTCAGCACCCGCTCGGCGAAGGCGGTGACCTCGGGGATCTCGCTGTCCTCGAACAGGCCCGCGCGGATCGCCTCCAGGGGCAGCAGCCCGCGCGAGGCGCTGGTGTTGTGGAAGAAGAAGGCCAGGGCGGTGGACGGGCACGCGGTCCCCATGGCGAAGGTCGCGGCAGCGAGGTCGCGCAGTCCGCCGCCCAGGCCGCCGTACTCCTCGGGGACGACCAGACCCAGCAGCCCCGCCTCCCTCAGCAGGGCGACATGGCCGCGCGGGAACTCACCGGCGGCGTCGGCCCCGGCGGCGGCCTCGCGCAGGGCAGGCAGTACGGACTCGACCCGTCGGGCACGGTCCTGTTCCTCGGCGGTCATGACATCGATAAGACGCTCGCCTGTCAGACGTGGTGCTGTCATGCGTCGGCTCCTCGGCGGGATGGGTGGGCGGGAGGGAGGGAGGGGGCGGGGTGGAACGGTGCGCCATGCACGGTCCGCGGTGGTGCAGTGTGCGGTCCGCGGTGATGCAGTGTGCGGTCCGCGGTGATGCAGTGTGAGGTCCGCGGTGATGCAGTGTGCGGTCCGCGGTGATGCGGTGGTGCGCGTCCGGCGGGACTTTCGAAACACGCCCTAGAGACGGGCCGGATGGGTCCCGGTCCGCGTCGGGCCAACCGGCAAGGCGCCCCGGTCAGGCGGGGCGGCGGGGCCGGCCGCGCCGCACGAGGCGGTTCAGCTCGGTCCGGCACTCGGCGAGGGGGCCGGACTCGACCGGCACCCCTACGCCCATGCGGGAGCAGAGCAGCAGGAGCCGTTCGGTGTCCAGCGTTCCGTCGCAGCCCGCGAGAGCGGTGTCGAAGTGGCGGACGCCGCTCTTCATCGCGGTGAGCGCGTTGACCAGTCCGAGACCGTGGTCGTCACGCAGACACAGCCGCAGCGGGATCGCGCCGGCCAGTTGGACGGCGTCCTGGAGCAGCAGTCTCAGGTGCAACGGCGAGCTCTGGTCGGGCGAGGCCTCGCCACCGGTGTCCTCGGCCTCCTCCAGAGCGATCTCGTCACAGCCGGCCGCGCGCAGCGCTGCCACGAGGTCCAGCACACGAGGTGCGCGCGAGGGGCCCAGTGCGTCGGGAATACGGCCGACGACGGTGGCGGATCCGGCGAGCGCGGACAGCAGGGCGGGCACATCCGAGAGGGAAACACCCGGCCCTCCGGGGCGGTCGGCCACGGTGAACTCGACGGCGGCGGCTCCCGAGGCAGCCGCCGCTGCGGCCTCCTCGGGTCCGGGCACCAGGACCGACACCGGCGGGATGCGGTCCTCGGCGGCTCCGGCACCGGCGACCTGGCCGGCCGGCAGCCTGACCCGCACCCCGGCGCGGGAGAGCGCGTCGAGCAGGCGGGCGGTGGGCCGGCGGGGGGCGGCACGCAGCGCGAGCTGCACGGCCGACCCCACGTCGGCGACCGTGACCGCGTCCGGCAGCGGGTCGGCGATCTGGCCCCAGGCGCGGGAGTGGAAGAGGAGCGGCGAGACCAGCCGGGGCACGCGGGCGTCGACCACCTCGCCCACGAAGATGGTGTGGTCGCCGCCCGGGTAGGCGTGCCGGACCTTGCAGTCGACCCAGGCGGCGGCATCGGTCAGGACCGGACTGCCCGTGACCCGGGTCTCCCATCCGGCGTCCTCGAAGCGGTCCTTGACCCCGGGCTCCATGCCGGCGAACCGCCGGCCGAGGCCGATGTGGTCACGTCCCAGCACACTGACCGCGAACACGCCGTGCTTCTCGATCAGTTGGTGGGAGCGGATCCTGCGGTCCATGCACACCAGGACGAGGGGCGGGTCGAGGCTCAGGCTGCAGAAGGAACTGGCCGTCATGCCGTGACGGCCGAGGACCCCTTCGGTCGTGACAATCGCGACGCCACTGGGCCAGCGTGCCAGCGTCTGCCGGAAAGTGGACTCGTCGACGGCGGCTCGCATGGCGCCTCCCGGCGGTGTGTTCGTTGGGGTGTGGCATACCGAGCGGGTTTCATGTCGTTTCCTCTAGCGGAACGGTGTCACGATGAGCGTAACGACGGGCTTCATTCGGTGTCAATGCCGAACGGTGACAGCTCGGCGATCGCGTTTCCCTTGGGGAAATCCCGGCCCTATGCTGGGCGGCGGTCGGCGAAAGACGCCCGACCGGCCCCCCAACGGCCCGGCACCGCAGAAGGAAATCCGTGAGCGAGGAGAACAGCAGCAGGTCGATCGCCGCCGTCGAGCGGGCCATGGATGTACTCCTGCTCTTCGGCCGCAGCGGCCGGGCGGACCTCGGTGTCACCGAGATCGCGCAGGAGCTCCACATCACCAAGGCGGTGGTGCACCGCATCCTCACCGCCCTGCGCAACCGCGACCTGGTTCTGGCGGATCCGGTGACCCGCCGCTACGCCCTCGGCCCGGCGGCCATCTCGCTGGGCCGCGCCTACCTGGCCCGGACCGACCTGCGCACCATGGCGGCCCCGGAGCTGCGGCGGCTGGCCGCACAGTGCGGTGAGACGGCGACGCTCTCCATCCGGCGCGGGGACACCCGTCTCTACGTCGACCAGGTGGTGCCGCAGCAGGAGTTGCGCATCGAGGTCGCCATCGGCATCCCCTACCCGCTGCACGCGGGAAGCTCCTCGAAGGTGGTGCTCGCCTTCATGCCGGAGCACGAGATCGAGGAGTACCTGAGCCGGCACGAGCTGGAGCCGTTCACCGACCGGACCGTCACGGACCCGGCGAAGCTCCGCAAGGAGCTCACCGCCATCCGCCGCCGCGGTTACGCCACATCGGCGGGCGAACGCGAGGGCGGGTCCGTCTCGGCCGCGGCGCCGGTGCTCGGACACGACGGACACGTGGTGGCCGCGCTGAGCGTGGCGGGACCACAGTCGCGCTTCAAGCCCCGCATGGCCGAATGCGTTCCGCTGCTGGTGGCCGCCGCGGAACGGATCTCCGGCGAGTTCGGCCACCGCCCCGGCACCAGTTGACGACCCGGCCGGCCCCGTAGCGGGCCGGCCGGCCCCCCGTCTCCCGGACGGTCACAGGGACGCGCCCGGTTTGAACACGCCCAGCGCCGCCGCCACGAGCACAGAGCCCCAGATTCCCGCGACGTACGGCACGCAGCCGTTGACCGCGCGGCGCAGGACGTTCTCCGTCCCGGGCGTGGACCCGTCCCGGGCCAGAGCGGCGAAGGCCGCCCCGAAGGGACGCAGGGTGAGCCGGATACCGAGACCGCAGGCGATGGCCGTCGCGTAGAGCATCACCTTGGCGCCCAGCCAGTGCGGGCTGGTCGTGACACCGAACGGCTCGGCGGCGAAGAGCGTGTACCCGCCCACCCCGAGCAGGACCGCCGTCAGCCCGATGCGTACGGTCCAGTCGACCCGTCGCACCAGCGGATACCGGCCGGGGTGGTGGTGGTCGACCACCGTCAGCCACAGCCAGCACGCGGCGGCGCCCCAGGCGGCCGTGGCGGTCCAGGCGTTCAGCAGGGAGGCGCCATGCGGGTCGAGCGCCATCAGCGTCACCCCGCTGGGCAGGAACAGGACCAGGCAGATCTTCGGTCCCATATCGAGCACACCCATGATGCGCAGGGCTGTCGACCGGGCCTCGAAGCTCAGGTCACGCGCGAGCACATAGCGGCTGGAGACGTAGACACCGAGATCTCCTCCGAGCCAGAACACGAACAGCACGATGTGCAGCAGGACCCACCAGCCGTGCGGGTGCGCTCCCATGACGGTCCCTCAACTTCCTCGTGATGTAAGTGGATCGGTGGCGGACACGGCGGATTCCGGGGACGGCACGGCTCACTTGGCCGCCGCGGTGGCGCCGGGCGGGAAGCCGCCGGCGCGGCCGAGCAGAGCGGGCACCTGACTGCCGAGGCGGGCGCCGAGACCGCGGCCGATGTCCGCGGCGGCCTCGAGGTCGATGCCGGTGCTCACCCGCATCCGCTCCATCAGGTAGACGAGGTCCTCGGTGGCGATGTTCCCGGTGGCAGCGGGGGCGAACGGGCAGCCGCCGATGCCGCCGAGCGACGCGTCCAGCCAGCTCGCGCCGGCGTGCAACGCGGCCACGGCGTTGGCGTAGCCCGTGTTCCGGGTGTTGTGGAAGTGGCAGCGCAGCGTGGTGCCCGGAGCGACTTCGGCCGCCCCGTGCAGCAGCCGGGTCACGGCGTCCGGGGCCGCGACGCCGATGGTGTCGGCGAGCACCACCTCCGCCGCGCCGGTCAGCGCGCCCCGCCGGGCCAGTTCCACCACGCGTTCCTCGGGCGTCTCGCCCTCGAAGGGGCAGCCGAAGGCAGCGGCGATGGTGAGCGAGGGGGCCACACCGGCCGCGTGGGCGCGTGCGGCAACGGCCTCCCAGGCCGCGAAGGCGTCTTCCGTGCCCACTCCCTGGTTGCGGCGGCAGAAGGTGTCGCTCGCCACCACGACGCAGTTGACCTCGTCCACGCCACTGCCCAGCGCGCGTTCCAGGCCGCGGAGGTTGAGCACCAGTCCGGAGTAGCTCACCCCCTCGGTGCGGGGCACGAGCGCCATCACCTCTTCGGCTCCCGCCATCTGCGGCACCCGGCCGGGGTGGACGAACGCCACCGCCTCCACCCGCCGCGCGCCTGCGGCGACGGCTCGGGCGATCAGTTCGGCCCGCTCGGCGGGCGTCAGGATCTCGGACTCGTTCTGCAGCCCGTCACGCGGGGCGACTTCGACGATGCCGACGGCGGACGGAGCCGCCTCGGCTGCTCTGCTTTCCATGTCCCTCATTCTGCCTGCCCGGTTCCTCTGGCGGAACAGCGTTTCCCAAATCTACACTCGGCACATGACTGGACCCCTCTCCGATATCCGCGTGGTGGAGACCGGCACGCTGCTGGCCGGCCCGTTCTGCGGTCAGTTGCTCGGCGACCACGGAGCCGAGATCGTCAAACTCGAAGACCCCGGCCGCGGCGACCCGATGCGCCAGTGGGGGCGCGAACGCCCCTACGGCACCTCCCTGTGGTGGCCGGTGGTCGCCCGCAACAAGAAGTCGGTCACCTGCAACCTTCGCCATGCCGAAGGCCAGCGCTTGGCAAAGGAGTTGATCGCCACAGCGGACGTGCTGGTGGAGAACTTCCGCCCCGGCACCCTGGAGCGCTGGGGGATGGACTACGCGACACTCTCCGCCCTGAACCCCCGCCTGATCCTGGTCCGCGTCACCGGCTACGGTCAGACCGGCCCGTACGCCCCCCGGGCGGGCTTCGGCTCCATCGGCGAGGCGATGGGCGGCATCCGGCACATCACCGGAGAGCCCGACCGGCCCCCGTCGCGCACCGGGGTCTCCCTCGGCGACGCCCTGGCCGGCACGATGGCGGCCTACGGCGCGACGATGGCCCTGCATGCCCGGGAGCGCACCGGACGCGGCCAGGTCGTCGACTCCGCGCTCTACGAGGCGGTGCTCGCGTACATGGAGTCGCTGATCCCGGAGTGGGAGATCGGCGGCTACCGGCGCGAACGCACCGGCGCGGTCCTGCCCAACGTGGCCCCCAGCAACGTCTACCCGACGGCCGACGGCGCCGATGTCCTGATCGCCGCGAACCAGGACACCGTGTTCTCCCGCCTCACCGAGGTGATGGGACGTCAGGACCTGGCGGCGGACGAGCGGTACGCCACCCACAGCGCGCGCGGTGCGCACCAGGTGGAGCTGGACGTGGTGATCGCGGAGTGGACCGGACGCCAGAAGGCCGAGGCGCTGCTCGCGGCGCTGCACGAGGCGGGTGTCCCGGCCGGGCGGACGTACACGGCCGAGGACATGCTGACCGACCCGCACTTCGCCGCGCGCGAGGCCATCGTCCGGATGCCGCACCCCGACTTCGGGGAGATCCCCATGCAGAACGTGGTACCGCGGCTGTCCGACACACCGGGCAAGGTCCGCTGGGCAGGCCCCGAACTGGGCGCGCACAACGAGGAGATCTGGGGCGGCGTGCTCGGCCTGGACGAGGCGGAGCGCGCCCGGCTGGCCGCGGACGGAGTGATCTGAGGTGGCAGGCCGGCTCGACGGCGACTACGCGGCGGCCGGCTTCGGCCGCCGCGTGGGCTGGGGCGAGCGCCCGGCGCTCCTGCTCGTCGACGCGGTCCGTGCCTACGCCGAGCCGGACTCGCGGCTGTGGCTGGAGACCGCCGACGCGGCTCTGAGCGCCATGGCGGCCCTGGCCTCGGCGGCCCGCGCGGCCGGGGCTCCGGTGGTCTTCACCGCCGTCCACTACGACGGCGACCCCGCCTTGGACGTGCCTCACTTCCACCGCAAGGTGCCGGGCCTGGATGCCTTCCGGGCGGGCAGCCCGTACGCGGGCTTCACCCATGCCTGCCGGCCCGAGGAGGGCGACCTGGTGGTGCGCAAGCACTACCCGAGCGCCTTCTTCGGCACCGGCCTGCACCGGATGCTCGCCGATCGCGGCGTCGACACCGTGGTCGTCGGCGGCTTCTCCACCAGCGGATGTGTGCGGGCCAGCACGCTGGACGCGCTCCAGTACGGGTTCCGGCCGCAGGTCGTACGGGAGGCCTCGGCCGACCGTGACCCGGAGCCGCACGAGGCGAATCTCTTCGATCTGGACTCCAAGTACGCGGATGTGATCGCCCTGGACGATGCCCTCGCCCGGCTCGCGGCACACGGCCCGGGCTGACGGGCCATTGCGCTCGTACGTCCGCCCCCGTGACGCCGAACATGTCATGGGGGCGGACGTACGAGCGGGAGGTGCCGGTCAGTCGCGCCGTCGGCGCGGCATCAGCAGCAGGGCCGAACCGCCGCAGAGCACCAGCGTCGCGGCGGCCAGCAGGCCGACCGGGATTCCGTCGATGCTCCCGGTGTGGGCCAGGCTGTCCTCGGTCCCGGACGCACCGCCGGCCGACGTGTCCGACGAACCCCCGCCGGAGGAGGCGGAACCCCCGCCGGAGGAAGCGGAACCGCCTCCCGAGGAAGCGGAATTCCCACCGGAGGAAGCGGACGACGCCGTGGCGGAAGGGCTCGGGCTCGTCGACGGAGTACCGCCGCCGGCCGACACCGTGAGCGGCACCTGGACCATTTCCTTGGTCGCGGTGATGAAGACGGCGATCACGCAGGCTCCCGGCGCCTGCGTGCAACTCACGCCGCCCGCTTTCGCCTTGATGGTGATCTTGACGCTGGTCGCGTTGTCGGACGAGGCGTGCCAGACACCGGAGGCATCGGTCTTGCCGATGTGGGCGGAGTCGGCCGAGGTCTCGCAGTCGGTGGGCCCCGTGGGAGTCGGCTTGCACAGGCCGAGCGGCGCGAAGCCCTGGCTCGCGCTCAGTCCCTTCGCGGACACGGTGACGGTGTCACCGACCGCGAGTCCGGTGGTCTTGCTGACGTTGAGCACGCCCGCGGCGGAAGCCGTCGGGGCAGTGAGGACGGCGGTGGCGAACGCCACCGCGCCGGCACAGGCCAGTGCTGTGGACCGGCGGAGCACGGTGCGCATCAGGTGGTACCTCCAGAACGGGAGAGGGGGAAGGGCTTCGGGCGGAGCGGAAACCGCGACAGGCCGGCGCAGAGCACGACCACGGACAGACAGGCCGCCCACAGCCCCGTCGACGGACCGCCCCAGCCGGAGCCGGAGCCGCCTGTTCCGGTGGCCGCCGCCCGCGCGTGTCCGACACCGGACGGCTCGCCGGTGACGGTGCCGCCCTTCAGGCCGATCGGGATGTCGACGGTGTTGGGCGGGCGCAGCGAGGCCGGTGTGCCGGCGGGCAGCGGGGAGACTCCTACGACGCACTGGGTGGTACGGCAGTCGGTGCCGGCGACCGTGCGGTGCACGGTGAGCGTGACCTTCGGCAGCCGCCCGTGCGCGTCGATGTTGACCAGGGCGGCGCCTCCGGTGAGGTCGCAGTCCTTGTTGTCGCGGTAGCCCTTCTTGCACAGGCCCACCGCGACCGAGGTGAGTCCTGGCCGGAATCCCTCGCCGGTGACGGTGATGTGTCCGCCCTCGACGAGTCCGGTGGCCCTCGAAACCGTGACGGTGGCGCCCGCGTCCGCGGCGCCCGCCGCGGCGGCCGGCCCGAACAGGGGGATCAGCAGCGGGCCGCAGGCAGCCGCCGCCGTGGCGGCGCGCCGGGCACGCGACCGGGCGGAGTGGGTCATGCCGGTTTCCTTTCGTGTGAGGCCGTTCCGTCGACCACGGCCGGCCCGGATGGCGGCGCGTCGGTGGAGGCGGGACGGCGGCGGGACCGGGCGGGGCGGGAGGGTCGGCGCTCCGTGAGATCGATCGACCGGCCTCCGAGCAGCGTCGCGGCGCTGCCGGAGGTGGCCACCAGCACCACGGTCCCCTGGCCGGCGATCCGTCGTACGAGAGAGGCCAGTTGGGGGTCGTCGGCGAGGGCCGCGGCAGTCGGGGCGCTCAGGTCGAGCAGCAGCAGCCGGGGCCGGGCCAGGAGCGTCTGCGCCAGCCCCAGCACACAGCGCTCGGCGGGTTCGAGCTCGGCCGGGGGGTCGTCGAGCCTCTCGTGCAGCGCCGGGAACGCGGCAAGTGCACTCTGCTCCAACTCCACCGCACGGGCCGGTCCGTGGCGCTCGGCGGCGGCGCGCAGTGCCTCGCGGACCGTACGGCCCGAGGCGATCTGCGGCAGCACGCCGACGCCGGTGGCGTTCACCGGGTCCACGGCCGCCGACAGGCCGAGCAGCCAGCGCGAGCGTGGGTTCATCCGCCGTACGTCCTGGCCGTGCAGGCGGACGCGGCCGGCGGCCGGCCGGTCCAGACCCGCCAGGGCCCGCAGCAAAGCGACCGCCCGCCGGCCCGACCTCTCGTCGCGGAGCACCAGTACGTCGCCCGGCGCGGCGGCCAGGCACAGCCGCCGGATCTCGGTGTGACCGCCTCTTCGTACGGTCAGGTCCTGCACCCGCAACAGAGGTTCGTCCGCCGCTTCGGGCGCGGGCTCCCGGGCGGCGCGGGTCAGCAGGACGGTCCCCACCAGGGGCGGCAGGGCGCACAGGACGAGCGCGTCACCGGCATCCAGGGCGCCGCGCAGGCCGGACAGGGTGCCGATCCCGGCCAGCGCGCCCAGCAGGACCCAGCCGGCGTCCGCGTCGAAGCGACGGCCGGTGAACGCCCGGTCCAGCAGACGGCCTGCGAGCGCGGCGCAGCCGAGGAGGGCGCCGAAGGAGACGGCAAGCCGTTCCGGACCTGCCGCGGTGGCCAGTGCGAGCAGGGCCGCGCCGGCACCCGCCAGGAGCGTTGCGGCTCCCCGGCGGGCGTCGGTGGCGGACACACCGTCGGCGGGGAGGCGGAACAGCAGGCACAGCAGTGCGGCTCCGGCGGCGGCCGCGGCGAAGTACGTGGCCTGCTGCGCACCGAGCAGTTCGAAACGGAAGGTGAGGAAGTCCTGGGTGGCCAGGGCGCCCGCCCCGGCGGCGAAGCCGACGGCGGCATGGGGGAGGCGAGCGGCGTGGGAGGCTGTTTCGGGGAGGCCCGGGGCGGGTTCCGGGACCGGGTCCTGCACGGCCCCGGACAGGGCCACCGGTGCCAGAACCAGCACACCGGCCGCCGCGCACAGCAGCAGGGCGCGCTCCGGCCGGTCCGGGAGCAGCCACACGGCCGCGCCGCTCGCGGCGAAGCCGGTCAGCGCCGCCGGGTACCAGGCTCCGTGGGTCCGCAGGCCGAAGGCGGCGGAGCCGAGGGGCGCGGCCAGCAGGACCGCCCCGCAGAACACGGCGACGTGCGGCACGGCGCCCGCGAGGACCGCGAGCAGACAGGCCGCCAGCGCGCAGCGGGCGGCGCCGCGCGGATGACCGCCGCAGCGGGCGACGAGGCGCCGGGTCAGCGGCAGCCCGGCCAGGGCCAGGAGGGCGCCGGTGAGCAGGACGTAGCGGACGGCGGCACCGGGCATGCCGAGGATTCCGCCCAGTTGCTGGGCGCCGAGCACGAGACCGCCGGTCACCAGCCCGGTGGCGGCTCCCGCCGCGGCGGCGTGCGCGGCGGCGTGCGCGGCGGGAGGAGGCCGGTGCGTGAGGGAGAGCCGGTTCACGTCCGCCTCCCGGCCTCGGTGGCCACCGGCGCGACACCCTGCGGAGCGGGAGGCGGGGCCGATGCCAACAAGGCTTCCAACGTGTCCAGTCGTACGGGATCGATGAGGGCGGGCCGGCCCGCGAGGCGGCGCAGCAGCCCTTCCAGGCCGAGGGGCTCGGCCCGGGCCGCCGGGTCGTCGGGACGGGCGGGGGCCGCGGGCAGCATGGCGAGCATCGAGTGGAGTCCTTCGGCTGTGACCGGGACCGCCGCCGGGGCGGGGAACGTGGCGGGGGCGGGCGGCGGGACCGGGGCGGGCGGCCGGTTCCGGCGGCGGCGGATCGCCCAGCCGGCGGAGAAGACGGTGAGCAGGACCGAGGCGCCGGCCACGGAGATCAGCCCCCAGGGGTAGAGGTCGGTGGTGACGACGAAGGACCGGGAGTCGTAGCGGCCGCCCACCGAGTAGCGGCCGAAGGAGGCCAGTGGCATGGCCACCGGGACGCGGTAGGTGGCCTGCTCCCCCGGCTTCAGCGGGGAGGTGAGAGGGGCGGCGACGTCGGTGTCGATGCTGCTGCCCCCGCCCCAGCGCACGATGAGCGGGGTACGGCCGAGCGTGGCGGTACCGGTGTTGCGGACGGTGACGACGAGGGTGCGGTGAGGGCGTCCTCCGAATAGCTCGGCGAGGCCGCCGTCCCCGGTCAGTTCGGCGTCGACGACGGCCACTTGGGGGGTGTTGGTGCCGGGAGCGGGCACCACACCCTCGGGGACGTCGGCCACCTCGATGTCGGTCGTGGCGCTGCGGGCGTTCTGGCCCGCCCCTGTGGTGGCACGGAGTACGCACGGACAGTCGGCGGGCGGGGCGCCCACCAGGAGGGTCAGTCTGAAGGTTCCGTCGGCTGCGACCAGGGCGACCGCGCCGCGGGTGGTGTCGCAGTCGGAGCTGCCGTGGACGGCGCGCAGCCCGCACACCTCGGTCTGCACGGTGGCCCCGACGGGCCAGTCCGTGCCGCCGACCGTGACGGGACGGCCGGGGACCAGCCGCCCGGTGTCGGTGGTGATCGCCGGCCGGGCAGCGTCCGGCCCGTCAGCCGCCACCGACGGGCCGGCGGTCAGGGCGACGGCGAAGACGGCCGCGGCGAGGGCGCCGGGAAGCGGGGAGAGCAGGCGGTGGGCGGCCGGCGGTGCCACGGCCCATCGAACGGTCATACGTGCTCCAGCGCGAGGGTGCGGCGACGCCGGCGGAGCTGGGACAGCCCGGCGACGACGAGGGCGGCGGCTACGGCCACGGCGCCGAGCGTGGGCCAGGACAGGGCCAGGCGGTTGACGCGGGCGGTCGTGTCGGGCGTCCCGGTCGCGGAGACCGTGACCTTCGCGGTGAGCAGGTCGACGGGCGGGGATCGGCCTGTGTCGAGGGTGAGTTCGGTGTGCTGGCCGGGCAGGATCAGCGGCAGGGACCGGGTGCGGGCGGCGACGGTACGGCCGAAGAGGCCGGTGACCGCGATGGCGGCCTTGCCCTGCACCGGGGTGTTTCCGGTGTTGGTGACGGTGTAGTGGACGGTGGCACGACCGGCCTCGAAGGGGGCGTCGCCGGACGTCTGGTCGAGGCGGACCCCGCTCACCGAGAGGCCCGGGGTGAGCGGTCCGGAGACGGTGAGCTCCAGGCGGACCGCGATGGCCCGTTGGATGCTGACGTCCACACCGGAGTCGGTGGTGCCGGCGCCTCGCAGGGCGTTGTCGAGGGCGATGACCCCGCCCGTGTGGGTGCCGGGGGTCGCGTCGCGGGGAACGGTGACGGTGAACGGGATGTCGGCGGCACGGCGCGCGGGGATGACGAGGGCGTTGGTCCGCAGCTTCACCCACGCGCCGATGGCGCGCTGGGCCTCGCCTGCCTGGCGGTACGCGAGCCCGCCGTCGCGGGGGGTGTTGTAGGCGTCGGCGCCGTACACCTGGAACGAGATCGGCTCGCCGGAGAGGTTGCTGACGCGCACCGAGTCGCGGATGACGGCGCCGGGCGGTGCGTCCAGCTGGAACACCAGGCGTCGGGCACCGCCGGAGCCCTTGTCCGTGGGCTGTACCGACCACGCCTGGGCCTTCCCGTCCGTGCCGGCCGTGGCCGCGGCCTCAGGTGCGAGCAGCCAGCCGGCCAGGGCGGTGAGCACCGCGAGCACGGCGAGCGGGACCGAACGGGCGGCCACGCGGCCGCGGGCGGTAGGACGCATCGGTCTGTCAGATCCTCCGGACGGCCGCGGACCCCGGAGTACGGGGCCCGCGGCGGGCTGAGGTCGTTCGTACGAACGCCAGGGGTGCCGCGTTCACGGGCGGAGTTCGTACGAACGCCAGGGGTGCCGCGCTCGCGGGCAGGGCCGGGAGCGACTCAGGAGAGGGTCAGGCGCAGGACGGCCGCGTACTCGCCGGCCTGGGTGATGGCCGGCACGCTCAGATCGAGCGCGGCGCCGGCATCGAAGTCGCCGCCGGTGACGGAGGCGGGATCGTCGCTCGCGGCCTGGGTGCACAGCGGAACGGCGGTGGTGGAGCTGAGGGCTCCGGCGCTGCCCGGGGTGACGGTGGAGGCCGCGGCGGCGCCGTCATGGACGGCGCAGGTGGGCGTCCATGACAGGTTGCCGGCCGGGATGGCGGCTCCTGCGGCGTTGGTGAAGTCCGTGACGGTCCCGACCAGCGACCAGCCACGGGTGCTGCCGCGGAAGTCCTTCACCTCGACGGCCTTGAGATCACCGGTCGACGCGTGTTCCGTACCGTCCACCGACACGGGCGAGAGGGTGACTTCGCCCGCTTCCTGCGCCATGGTCAGTGCCCCGCCGGAGACGACCACCTTGAGAGTCTGCTCCGAGCTGCCGCCGTCGGCGAGCGCGGTCCAGGCGAGCTCGGCGGAGTCCGCGGCGGTCCCGTCCTTCTCCGTGGCCAGGATCTTCACGGTGCCCGGGGGCGGGGTGAGGGAGGCGGTGAAGCCGCCGCGCGCGTTGACAGGTGCGGTGAGCGTGTCACCGACGGGATTGCCGTCGGCGTCGACGCCGGTGACCGTGACCTCGTCGCCCGGGTCGAAGGAGGCGCCGGTGACGGTGGTGGTCGTGCCGGGCCCGCCGGTGGCCGGGCTGAGCTGGATGGCGCGGGTGCCGAGGACGCCGAGGGGAACGGTTGAGCTCAGCGAGCCCTGGGTGAGGACCAGGCTGTGCGGGCCGGGGGTGGCGTCGGCGCCTATCCCGACGGTGCCCGCGAGCTTGCCGTCGCCGTCCACGGTGAGCGCGGGGGTGACAGCACCCGCGGCGCAGGCGGTGCCGTCGAGGGCGCACAGTTCGGCGTCGACCGCCTCGCCGGCGGTCCAGCCGGTGCCGCCGAGGGTGACGACGTCACCCCGGCGGGCCCCGGTGGTGTCGGCGGCGGGCCGGCCCGAGATCGATTCGACGGCCGCGGCGGCGGAGCCGACGCTGCCGTCGGTGACGGTCACGGTGGACAGGACCGGTGGTGTGCCCTGGACCGTGCACGCGATGGTGAGGCCGTAGTTGGTGATGTTGAGCGTGATGTCACCGGGGGTGAGCTGGACCGTGCCGGGCTGGGCGACGGTGAGCTGTCCGGTGAGCTCCGGGATGGGGATCTCCGCGTAGGCGGGAACGGCCGCGTTGGAGGCGGGCGCGCTCACGTTGACCGCGTCCTGGCCCGAGACGCCGACCTTGGCGGAGACGGCGACGGTGTTCGCGGTCAGCGCGACCGGGCCGTTGGCGGGTCCGTCGGCGAAGGCCAGGGTGAGGTCGACAGGGGTGCCGGCCGTGGTCGTGTCCGCGGCCGTCAGGGTCGCCGTCGTGTTGAACAGCGAGTGGGACGAGGAGAACACACAGTCGTAGGACACCTCGGCGCTGCCGGCGAACGCCGGCCGGGCGCCGCCGAGCACGAGTGATCCGGCCGCGGCGACGACCAGCGCGGCAAGCGCTGCCGCGGTGCGGGTCGAACACGGTGCGATGGTCTTGGCTCTCATAGCGGGAAACTGCCCCCTCCATGTGCGGCACGTGCACGCGCACGTGCCGTGGGAGCCGGGCACCGACGGCGCCCGGAGTGTTTCTTATGGGGAAACGGTGTTTCGAATCAGTGGGTCACATGGAGCCACCGTCACGTCCCGCTGTCAAGGCGCAGACGGCCCGCGGTGGTAAAACTCCTGTTTCCGACGGGAGTCGAGCCATCACTGCCGAAGGGAAACGCTGGACCGCACAGGGAAACATTCCTCTTGACGGGGGCTTGGCGCCCTCCTAGGGTCGAGACGGGACACCGCCCCGGACCGCCCGGCAGCCGGGTCCTGTCCGTCACCGCCCCGCCGCACCCGGGGCCCACCTGTCTCTCCACCGCATCGCCGCCGCACGGCCGCCCGCTCCGGTCCGACGTCCGGGCGGCGCACAGCCTCTCGCCGCGGCCCCGGGAGCCCGCATCCGAAAGAGGACGCCATGAGTTCCACCGCCGAGCCCGAACCCGTCGTCCGTCCGGGCTGGACCGGGCGCTTCTACGACGACTTCAGCCCCGGTGACGTCTACGAGCACCCACTCGGCCGCACGGTCAGCGAAGCGGACAACACCTGGTTCACGCTGCTGACGATGAACACCAGTCAGATGCACTTCAACAGCACCTACGCGGAGCACAGCGAGTTCGGCCGCCCGCTGGTCGTGTCCACCCTCACCGTCGCCATCGCCGTCGGCCAGAGCGTCACCGACCTCACCCAGAACGCCTTCGCCAATCTGGGCTGGGACGACATCCGTATGACCGCCCCCGTGCACGCCGGAGACACCCTGTGGTCGGAGTCCCTGGTGGTCTCCAAGCGCGAGTCCGCCTCCCGGCCGGAGGCCGGCATCGTCACCGTGCGCACCCGGACCATCAACCAGCACGGCACGGAGGTGTGTTCGTTCCTGCGCACCTTCTACGTCCACAAGCGGGGCGCCTCGGCCCTGGTGGACGTACGTCCCCGGCCCGCCACCGCACTGACCGCGCACCCCGCTGCCGCGCGACCGGAGCGCCCACGCCCGGCCGCCGCCCGGAATCCGGAGTGAGCGCCACGCCCGCGGCCCCTGCTCCCGGCCCCGGTCGAGACCGGCCCGCGCCCCGCCTCGGTTACGCCCCGTGGGGCGAGGACCTCGCCGAACTGACCGCCGCCGGCCGGGCCGCCGAGGAAGCGGGCGCCGACACCCTGTGGGCATCGGAACTCCACCGCAGCGCGACCGTCACCGCCGCCGCGCTGGCCAGTGCCACCTCCACCGCCCGCATCGGCACCGCCGTCGCGCTGGCCTTCACCCGCTCCCCCATGATCTGCGCACTGGAGATCATGGACCTCGACGAACTCTCCGGCGGCCGGGCCGTACTGGGGCTCGGCACGGGGGTACGCCGGCTGAACGAGGACTGGCACGGCGTACCGTTCGACCACCCGGCGCAGCGGTTGCGCGAAACCGTCGACTGCGTACGGACGTTCATCGCCCGCTGCGCGGACGGCGAACCGTTCGAGGCAGGCGGTCCTCTCGCCTCGCTCCGGGTGCGCGGCTACCGCCGGCCCCGCCCCGTGCGCACCCGGATCCCGGTCCACCTGGCGGCCGCCGGTCCGCTGACCTTCCGGCTCGCGGGCGAGATCGCCGACGGCTGGATCGGCCACGAACTGGGCTCCCGCGACCATCTGCGGGACACCGTGTTGCCCGCCCTGCACACCGGGCTTTCCGCCGCCTGCCGCAAGCCGGAGGACCTGGAGGTGGTGGCGTCGGTGTGTGTCTCGGTCCACCCCGACCCCGCCGAGGCCCTGCGCCGCGCCGCCGGCAACGTCGGCTTCTACGCCTCGGTCCGTACGTACGCACCACTGTTCGCCGCGCACGGCCTGCGGGAGCCGCAGCGCCGGGTCGCGGAGGAGTTCCGCAGGCCCGGTGCCCGCGCGGGCACACTGGCCGCGGCCGTGGACCCGGCGATGACCCGCGCGCTGACCCTGTGCGGTACCCGGGAGCAGGTCGCGGAGCTCCTCACCGACTACGCGGGCACTGCGGACAGCCTCAAAATCACCGTGCCGGTGCACGGCCTGACGGACCATGAGATCCGCGAGTCCCAGACCCATGTCCTCGACCTCATCCGGGAGCTGCGCCCATGACCACCGCCCCCGCCCCCGCCCGACGCCCCCTGGAGGACGTCCGGGTGATCGCCGTGGAGCAGTACGGCGCCGGACCGTTCGGCACCTGGCACCTGGCGGAACTGGGCGCCGAGATCATCAAGATCGAGGAACCCCACTCCGGCGGGGACGTCGGCCGCTACGTCCCGCCGTACCAGGAGGGCGAGGACTCGCTGTTCTTCGAGACCTTCAACCGCGGCAAGCGCAGCGTCCGTCTCGACCTCGCCAACCCGGCGGGCCGGGAGGTCTTCGAGGACCTCGTACGCCACAGCGACGCCGTCTACTCCAACCTGCGCGGTGACGTCCCGGCCCGGATCGGCATCACCTACGCCGATCTGCGCCACCTCAACCCGGCCGTGGTCTGCTGCTCCCTGAGCGGCTTCGGGCTGACCGGGCCGCGGTCGGCCCAGCCCGGCTACGACTACGTCCTGCAGGGCCTGGCCGGCTGGATGGACCTGACCGGCGAGCCGGGCGGTCCGCCCGCCAAGTCCGGCCTGTCGCTGGTGGACTACTCCGGCGGGTTCGTCGCCGCGCTCTCGCTGCTCGCCGGGCTGCACGCGGCCCGCCGCGACGGCGTGGGCTGCGACTGCGACGTGTCCCTGTACGACACGGCCGTCTCCATGCTCACGTACCCGGCGACGTGGCACCTCAGCGCCGGCTATGAACCCCGGCGCACCCGGCACTCCGCCCACCCTTCCCTGGTGCCCTTCCAGGCCTTCGAGGCCGCGGACGGCTGGCTGGTGGTCGGCTGCGCCAAGGAGAAGTTCTGGCAGCGCCTCGCCGCGGTGCTCGGACATCCCGAGTGGGCCGAACCCGGCCATCCGTACGCCGACTTCGCGGGCCGCGGCGAACGCCGCGACACCCTCGTGCCCGAGCTGGAGGCCCTTTTCGCGACCCGGACCGTGGCCGCCTGGCTGGAGATCCTCACCCCGGCGAAGGTGCCGTGCGGGCCGGTGCACACCGTGCCGCAGGCGCTCGCCGACCCGCACACCGAAGCGCGCGGCCTGGTGGTCGAGAGCGACCACCCCCGCTACGGCACCGTGCGCTCCGTGGCCAGCCCCGTCCGGGTCGGCGAGCGGCCCCCCGGCAAGGCGCCCCGGGCGCCGCAGCGCGGCGAACACACCGACACCGTCCTGCGCGACCTGCTCGGCTACGACGCCGACCGGGCGGCGGGCCTGCGCGCGAAGGGGGCCTTCGGTGACTGACGCCGGCCGACCACACACCGTCCCGGCCACCCCCGGCCGGCCTCCCGCCGCCCCAACCACTGCCGGCCGACCACTCGCCGCTCCCGCCACCACCGTCCCGGCCGTGGCGGAACCGGCCACCGCCGAGGCGACCGGGCCCGCGCATCCGCATCCGCACGCGCACGGCCCTCATGAGGCCGGTCACGGCCACTCCCATGCGCACCCCGACGACCTGGCGCGCGAGCCCGCAGCCGTCCAACTTGCCCGTTGGGCGGTGGAACTGACACCGGCGAAGGTTCCCAGCGTGATCCGCCGCGCCCTGTGCCGCCAGCTGCTCGACGGCCTCGGCTGTGTACTCGCCGCGGCACGCGGCGGGCAGGCCGCACCCGCGCTGACCGTCGCCGCCGCGCTCGGCGGCCCGCCGGAGGCCGTGGTCCCGGGACTCGCCGCACCGGTCGGGGCACCGGCCGCGGCACTCGCGCTGGGCGCGCTGGTGCACGCCCTGGACTGCGACGACACCCACCCCGGGGCACTCGTGCACGCCACCGCTGCCGTTCTGCCTGCCCTGTTCGCCTCGGCCGCAGCCGCCCGGGCGGACGGTCCCGCCCTGCTGACCGCCGCCGCGGCCGGCTACGAGACCGCGCTGCGGGTCGGTCTCGGCGCCCCCTACCGTTTCCACGCCCGGGGCGTGCACGCCACCCAGGTCGCGGCCGTCTTCGCCGCCGCAGTCACCTCGTCGGTCCTTCAAGGGCGGTCCGCCGAGGTGACCGCCCACGCGCTGGGCATCGCCGGCAGCAGCGCGGGCGGGCTGCTGGAGTTCCTGGACACGGGCAGCGACACCAAGTCCCTGCACCCGGGGCTCGCCGCGCACGCCGGACTGCTCGCCACCCGCCTCGCCGCGGCCGGCGCCGAAGGCCCCTCCACCGTTCTCGAAGGACGCCACGGTGTGTACACGGCACTGGCCGGCCACACCGTCACAGCCGACGAGATCGTGGGCGACCTGGGCGAGATGTGGCACGTCAGCGCGGTGCAGAGCAAGCTCTACCCGTGCTGCCACCTGCTTCACCGCACCCTCGACGCGGCGGCCTTGCTGCACGCACGGCTGATCCCGTACGGCGGCACGTCGGCGCTCGCCTCCGTCGTCGCGGAGGTTCCCCCGGGCAGCGAGCCCGTGGTCTGCGTACCGCGCCCGTACCGCGTCGCGCCCCGCACCGCCTACGAGGCCAAGTTCTCCCTGCCCTTCAGCACCACGCTGATGCTGCGCGACGGCACGCTGTCCCTCGCCAGCTACCGTGCCGACGCCCTGCTCCGGCCGGATGTGACGGCACTCGCCGCCCGTGTCACCCATACCGTCCGCGCGTACGACGGCCCCGACGCCGAGGCGCCCGGTGTGCTGCGGGCGCTGCTGCACGACGGGACCGCCCTCGACGTCCGGGTCGACGGGGGCCCCGTGCGGCCCCCGGACACCGCGCGCGTCGTCGCCGGATTCCATGCCAACGCGGGTGGCGAGACCGCCCTCACTCGCGAGCTCGCCGAACGCGTCCTGCGCCTGGACCGCGAGGACGGCATCGACGCCGTGCTCGCTCTCGCCGCGGCGATCCTCGCCGCCCCTCCTGCCTCGTGACCCGTTCCTCTCCTGTCTCGTGACCCGTTCCTCCCCCTCTCCTGTCTCGTGACCCGTTCCTCTCCCCCTTCGGAGGCCCCGTGACCGCCGCAACTCCCCCGGCCGCCCGCCCGGCCGACGTGACCGTCCTCGGACGCGGGGCGGGCCCTGCCGCCCAGGCCCGCGCCGCCTACGGCGCGCTGAGTGCCCGGCTCGCGGACCCGGACGGCGCCCTGCTCACCGAGTTCGTCACCGTCGCCGCGCTCGACGCCCACCAGGAGCTGGCGGCGGCCCGCGCCGCGCACTTCCCGGACGCGGCCGGCACCGCGCGCACCGTGGTGGTGGAGTCCCTCCCCGATCCCGACGCGCTGCTCGCGGTTCGGGCGGGGTCCCGCACCACCGCCGGGGACGGCACCGTGCGCCTCCCCACCGTGCTGCCCGTCGACGACCACGGCGATGTCGCCCATCCGGACGACTTCCCCGCCCAGTACGCGTACTGCCTGCGCAAGGCCGGACGACTGCTGAAGAGCGCCGGGCTGAGCCTCGACCACGCCGTGACGACGTTCGACTACACCACCCCCGCCACCCGCCGCGCCTACCCGGCCTGCTCCGGACCGCGCCGCGAACTGCTGGGCGGCGCCGGGGTGTTCCCGGGAGCCGGCGGCATCCTGATGAGCCGGCTGCACGCACCGGGCATCCTGGTGGCGCTCGACGTCACCGCGTCCCGGCACCCGCTGAGCTCCGTCAATCCCGGCTGGAGCCGCTACGACACGCTCACCTACAGCCCCGGTGTGCTGGCCGGCCGCACCCTGCACATGTCGGGGTTCGCCGCGCTCGACATGGAGACCCAGCAGGCACTGCACCCGGGAGACGTGGTGGCGCAGACCGAGACGGTGCTGCGCGCCGTCCTGGAGGTGGTCGCGGCGGCCGGCGGCGGTCCGGAGCACCTGGTCACCGTGGAGGAGTACTTGTGCCCGCCCGCCGTCGCGGACCGGGCCGCCGTCACCGCCGCCCGTACACGGGTCCTGGGAGCCGCGTCCCGGCCTGCCGTCACCTCCGTCGGCTGCGCCACCCTGCTGCGGCGGGAGTTCCTCACCGAGTTGTTCCCCACAGCTGTCCTGCCCGCACCCGCAGAGGGAGGTACGACGTGACCACGCCCAGGCTGCTCACCGAGGAACTGCGCGCCCAACTGACCGGACGCACCGCCGTGTACACCGCCCCCGAGGTCCTGGGGCGGGCGGCGATCCGCTACTTCGCGCTCGCCACCGGCAACGCCGACCCGCTCCACCTGGACCCCGACTACGCGCGCGCCCACGGCCACCCCGACGTGATCGCCCCGCCCACCCTGGTGTGCGAGACCAACCAGTACGCGGATCTGCCCCCGGACGAGGACGGCTACCCGGGGCACACCTGGGGCATCTCGCTGCCCGGCACCCGCACCGTGCGCGGCGGCAACTCCTACACGTTCCACCGGCCGGTGGGTCCGGACGACCTGATCACCGCCACGTGGACGCTCGCATCCGTCACGGAGCGCACCACGGGCGACGGTCTGCCGATGCTCGTGGTGCGCTCGCACTGCGCCTACACGTCCGGCGACGAACTGCTGGCGGAGAACGAGGAGACCGTGCTGTACATCGCCCTCGCCCCGGCCGACGACGTGCCCGCCGCGGACGAGGGGAGCAGCCGATGACCGGCCCGCAGCTGATGCCCGGTGCCGTGGTCCCGCCGCTGCGGCGCGACTTCCCGCTGTCCCGGATGGTGGCCTATGCGGGCGCCACCTGGGACTGGCACCGTCTGCACTACGACACCGAGTACGTGACGGCTCGCGGGCTGCCCGCGCCGGTCGTCGACGGCCAGGTCCTGGGCGCGCTCCTGGCCGAGCAGCTCCAGCGCTGGCTGGGCCCGCAGTGTGTGCTGCGCAGCCTGCACTTCCGGTTCGCGCAGCCGGTGTTCGCCGGGGAGAGCGTGGTGTGCACCGGCCGGGTCACGGCGGTCGGCGACGACGGCCTCGTGACCGTCGAGCAGCGCGTCGAGGTCGCCGGGCCGAAAGCCCGCACGGCCGTGGCGACCGCCGGGGCGACTTTGACGCTCACCCCGCCGCCGGCCTCTCCGGTCGCCGGCGGCCCCTCGTGACGGCCGCGATCGTCGGGGCGGCCACCTCCGATCTGGGCGTGACCGGTCTGCCCGCCCTCGCCCTGCTCGCCCAGGGTGTCACCCGGGCACTGGCCGATGCCGGACTCGCCCTTTCCGACGTGGACGGCCTGGCCACGGCCGGTCCGGGACGGTTCGCCGCCACCCAGGCCGCCGACTACCTCGGCATCCGGCCCGCCTGGACCGACTCCACGTTCGCGGGCGGCAGCGCCTTCGAGATGTACGTGGCGCGGGCCGCCCAGGCGCTGGCGGCCGGGCAGTGCCGCACCGTCGTCATCGCGTACGGCTCCGACCAGCGCTCGGCGCGCCGCCGTTCCCTGACCGGCCCGTACGACGCGGCTTCGCCGGAGGCCCAGTTCGAGGCGCCGGCCGGCCCGCTCTTCCCCGCCTCGCACTACGCGCTGGCCGCCCGCCGCTATCTGCATGTGTACGGTCTCGACCGGCGTGTGCTGGCCGAGGTGGCCGTGGCCGCCCGCGCGTGGGCCCTGCTCAACCCGGAGGCGTACCGCCATCCGGCCGGACCCCTGACGGTTGAGCAGGTGCTGGCCGCGCCGATGCTGTCCAGTCCGCTCACCACCGCCGACTGCTGCCTGGTCACCGACGGCGGCGGCGCCCTCGTCCTCACCACCGCCGAACGGGCCCGTGACCTGCCGCGTCCCGGCGTGCTGGTGCTGGGCTACGGCGAGGCCACCTCCCACGCAGGGTCGGCCGGCCCCGCCGACCTCCTGGACACCGGCGCGCGGGCCGCCGCGGACCGGGCCTGGGCCGGTTCCGGCCTCGGCCCGCACGACATGGACGTCGTCCAGGTGTACGACTCCTTCACCATCACCACGCTGCTGTCGCTGGAGGCCCTCGGTCTCTGCCCGCCGGGCGGCGCCGGCGCGCTCGTCGCCGAGGGGCGCATCGGCCCCGGCGGCGACCTGCCGGTCAACACCTCGGGCGGCGGGCTGTCCTATGGACATCCGGGCATGTTCGGACTGTTCCTGCTGATCGAGGCGGTACGGCAGTTGCGCGGGGAGTGCGGGGCCCGCCAGGTCCCGGGAGCGCGAACCGCTGTGGCCCACGGAACCGGGGGAATCCTCTCGACCCACGCCACCGTGGTGCTCGCCCGGCAGGACGCGCGATGAGCGGCACGACAGGGGAAGCCGCCCTGCCCGGTCCTCCGCCCGCCCCCGCCGACGCGGTCACCGAGGAGTTCTGGCAGGCGACGCGGGAGGGGACGCTCGGCGTCCAGCACTGCCCGGCGTGCGGCGGCCACCAGCATCCGCCGCGGGTGCTGTGTGTGCACTGCGGCGGCATCGACGGTCTGCGCCAGGTTCCGGTGCGGGGTGCGGCGGTGCTGGACTCGTTCACGACCGTGCACCGTGCACCGGACGGCCGCGCGGTGCCGTACACCGTGGGCCGGGTGCGGCTCGCGGAGGGCCCGGTGCTGCTTGTGCCGTTGCTCGGCGATCCCGACTCGTTCCGCTGCGACCAGCCCGTACGCCTCGTCTGGCTGCCCCTGCCCGACGGCCGGCGCCAGCCCGCCTTCACCCCGGCGCCCGACGCGGCGCCCGACGAACCGGAGCCGTGAACCGTGGACTTCACCCTCAGCCCCGAACAGGAACTGTTCCGCCGCACGTTGCGGGACTTCGTCGCCCGCGAGATCGAGCCGGTCGCCACCGAGTGGGAGGAGTCCGGCCGGCATCCCGCGGAGATCATCGAAACGATGCGCACGATGGGTCTGTTCGGGCTCACCGTGCCGGAGGCCTATGGCGGTCTGGAGGTCGATATGGTTTCCTTCGCGCTGGTCTTCGAGGAGATCTCCCGGGGCTGGATGGGTATCGCCGGCATCCTCGGCTCGCACTCCCTGGCCTGCCTGCTGATCGCCCGGAACGGCACCGAGGAGCAGCGCACGCGCTGGCTGCCCCGGATGGCGACCGGTGAGTGCCGCAGCGGGATCGCCCTGACCGAGCCCGACGCCGGCACCGATCTCCAGGGCATCCGGACCACCGCCCGCCTCGAAGGCGATCACTACGTGGTGAACGGCGCCAAGACCTGGATCACCAACGCCCGGCACGCCGGTGTGCTGCCGGTGCTGGTGAAGACGGACCCGCACGCCGAGCCGGCCCACCGGGGCATGAGCATCCTGCTGGTGGACACCGCGACCGAGGGGTTCACCGTCACCCGTGACCTGCCCAAGCTGGGGTACAAGGGCACCGAGACGTGCGAACTGCTGCTGGAGGACCTGCGGGTGCCGGCGGACTGTCTGCTCGGCGGGGTCGAGGGGCGGGGCATGCAGCAGGCACTGTCCGCACTGGAGACCGGCCGGATCAATGTGGCGGCGCGTTCGGTGGGCATCGCCCAGGCGGCACTGGACGCGGCGCTGTCGTACACCGCGGGACGGCACGCGTTCGGCAGCCCGATCCATGACTTCCAGGCAGTGCAGCTGCGGCTGGCCGACATCGCCACCCGCCTCCAGGCGTCGCGGCTGCTCGTGTACTGGGCGGCGTCCCGGGCGGACGGCGGGGAGCGGGTGGACACCGAGTCCGGAATGGCGAAGCTGTTCGCCTCCGAGACGGCGATCACGGCGGCGCTGGACGCCATGCGGCTGCACGGCGGATACGGCTACTCGAAGGAGTTCGTGGTGGAACGGCTGTACCGCGACGCGGCGTTGATGAGTATCGGGGAAGGCACCAACGACATCCTGCGCACCGTGATCGCCCGCCGGCTGACCTCCGGCGCGACCAGGATCGGGTGACCCGGTGGCCCGTTCCTATCTCTATGTGCCGGCCGACCGGCCGGCGATGCTGGCCCGCGCCCTGGAGCGCGGCGCGGACGCGGTGATCGTCGATCTGGAGGACGCCGTCGCCCCGGACGCCAAGGACGCGGCGCGAAAGGCCGCCGCCGACTGGCTCGCCGGGATCTCGCCCGGGGGGCCGACCGAGGTGTGGGTCCGGGTCAACCCCGGCCCGATGGGCCTCGCGGACGCCGCCGCCGTCGTCTCGCCCGCCCTGTACGGCCTGTGCCTCGCGAAGTGCGAGAGCCCGGCCGATGTGGCGGCCGTGGACGGGGTCGTGAGCGGGCGGGAGGCCGCGCTGGGTCTCGCGCCGGGGTCCGTCGCGCTGTCGCCGCTGCTGGAGTCGGCCGGGGCGGTGCTGGCGGCGCCCACGCTCGCCGCCTCCCCCAGGGTGGCGCATCTCCAGGCGGGCGAGGCCGACCTGAGGGCCGAGATCGGAATGGAACCAGGCCCGGACGAAAGGGAGTTGCTGCCGATCCGGGTCTCACTCGTACTGGCCTGCGCTGCCGCCCGGGTGGGTCCTCCGGTCGGCCCGGTGAGCACCGACTATCGCGACACCGAGGCGCTGCGCCGCTCCACCACGGCGCTGCGCGCCCTCGGTTACCGTTCCCGGGCCTGCATCCACCCGGCGCAGATCCCGGTGGTGCATGAGGTGTTCACCCCGTCGGACGCGGAACTGGGTGCGGCGCGCGACCTGGTGGACCGGTTCGACACCGCGGTGCGCGCCGGCCGGCCCGTCATCGTCGGTACGGACGGCCGCATGATCGACGAGGCCGTGGTGCGCGCGGCCCGCCGCACCCTGGCGGCGGGCCGCTGAGGGGGCCGGCCCGGGGGCGCAGGCGCCTCCGGGTCACCCCTGCGACGGCTCCGGTACCTCCGGCCGGCACCCGTCGACGAGTTCCCGGGCACACCCCTTGCCCGCGCCCGGCAACGCACGCACGTACGCCGCCAGTCGTTCGGCGCGGTCGGCGCCGAGGACGGGTCCGGCGCCCAGCCGGTACTTGGTCTCCAGCTCCTTCGGCGTGAGCGGGGCGGCCGGACCGCCGCGCGAACCGGGCACGCGGTGCTCCCAGCGTGTGCCGTCGTGGGTGGTGACCCGCAGGGCGGCGCTGAAGGCGTGCGGGAACTCGTCGTCGCAGACGGCGTCCTGGACGACCTCGACTCGTGCGGCCAGCGCCCGGCGCCGCGGGTCCTCGAACGCGCCGGGGCTGAAGTCGGCGAGGTGCAGGCCCAGTCCGGAGTTCTCGCCGGCGAGCAGGGCGGCCGCGACGGTGTACGGGCCCGAGAACTTGGCGTGGTACGGGGTGCGGGGGCGGGCCTTCTCCTCGCGCGGTTCGCCGATGGTGCGGCGGGGCGCGCCGGCGACGCCGAGTTCGGCGGTGGCGATGGTGTCCGGGTCCAGGCCGCGGGCCCGCAGGGCGAGGGCGCAGTCGATGCCGGGATGGGTGAAGTGGTTGGAGGGGTAGGGCTTGTAAACGGTGCGCAGGTACTGCCAGTTGGCGGTGTCGTGCATCGCGTCGAGGCCCTCGGTGAGGGGCTCGGCGTGCCACTGGTCGCCGAGGAAGGCAGTGAGGAAGCCGAAGCGCCCCTCGATGACGGTGGGCGGGCCGGTGACACCTTCGGCGGCGAGCTGTGCGGCGGTGACGCCGCAGTGGGCCGCCCAGCCGCAGTGCACGCGCTTGACGCTGCCGCCCGTCCGGTTCGCCTCGATCACTCCGGCCCCCATGGAGCAGGCGATGCCGATGGCGTCGGCGATGCCCTCGGCGGGGAGGCCGAGCAGCATGGCGGAGGCCACGGCGGCCCCGACGGTCCCGCAGATCGAGGTGGCGTGCAGTCCGCGTTCGAAGAACACCGAGTTGCGCAGCGCCGGATCGTAGGACGCCATGCCGAGCCGTACGCAGACCTCGCCGCCGGCCGCGAGCGCGGCGGTGAGGGCGGCGCCGTCCGCTCCCTCCGCCTCGGCGACGGCCAGGGCTGCGGGCAGTACGGCGGCCGTGGGGTGCAGGACGGAGGGCAGATGCGTGTCGTCGAAGTCGAGGGCGTGTGCGAGGGTCCCGTTGACCAGCGCGGCCCGGTCGGCCGGGAACCGGTCGCCGGCGCCGATGACGCCGGCCTCGGGGTGTCCGCCGGACCGCCGGGCGGTGCGCAGAGCGGCCCGGTGGGGTGCCGCTTCGTCTCTCTCGCCGGTGTCCGGGCCGAGGGCGGCGAGGCAGTTGCCGAGGAAGTCGAGGATGCGGCCGGTGGCGTCGGCGGTGACCTCCTCGGGCACACCGTCCCGGCAGCCGGCGGCGAACGCGGCCAGTCGGGCCGCCAGGCCGGGGGGTGTGGTCAGTGCGCTGGTGGCGTTCACTCGGCAGCATCCTCGGGGAGCAGGGCGAGCGGGCGGGCGGGGGCGCCCGTCGCGCCGACGAACGGCAGCGGGGCGAGGACGAGCAGGAACTCGGCTGCCCCTGTGGCGGCGAGCGCGTCGAGCCGCATCGTCTCCACGATGTTGATCCCGGACTCCACCAGCAGCGTGCGGTGCACCGGCAGCGTGGCGTGACCCCGGCCGGGCGCGATGTGCTCGAACGCGATGGTCTCGCCGCCGACGAGGGCGGGGCGACGGGCGGCCAGCCACTCCCCGGCCGCTGCGCCGGGCCCGGGGGCGCCGCCGGTCTGGCCGGTGAAGACCGCCGTGTCCGCCCAGTGCCGCGACCAGCCGGTGCCGATCAGGACGGCCTCGCCCGCGGCGACGGTGACGCCCGCGGCGCTTTCGGCGGCGGCGAGGTCGTCCGGGGTGATCTCGTACCCGGCGGGCAGCACGGGCACCCCGTGCAGCCGGGCGACGTCCAGCAGGACGCACCGGCCGACGTACGGAGTGAACTCGTCGATGCCGAGGCGGGCGAAGCCCTCGTGGCTCTGCTGCTCGGCGGCCGCGAGCCCCCCGTACAGCAGTCCGTCGTGGGAGACATGGGCGAGCGCGTCGACATGGGTGCCTACGTGTCCGCCGGTGATGACGATCTCGTTGGCCGCCGAACCGCCGTCCTCACGCACCATGTCGCCGTGGCGGCGCTCCAGCAGGAGGCGGAACGGCGGGTGGTTGGGCGACTGGGGCATGCCGCGCCTCATCGGCTGCGCGAGGTCGACGACGCGCGCTCCTGCGAGGGCGTGCCAGAGCGGTGTGGGCAGGACGCCGGGGGCGCCGGACATGGAGTTCCCTTCATCGGGCTTCTCGGTGAGTGCGCCGGCGGGGGCCGTGTGCGCGGGTGGCTCTGCGAGGTGTCGTCATACGGAGCCGCTCATACGGCTCCCTCGTCGATGAGCACCTTGAGTTCGTCGGCCGTCAGGCCCAGCCGGCCGCCGTACACGGCCTCGTTGTCGGCGCCGTGCGGGCGTCCGGTCCAGCGGATCGAGCCTGGGGTGGCGGAGAGCCGGAAGAGGACGTTCTGCATGCGCAGCGGGCCGAGTTCGGGGTCCTGGACGGTGGTGATGGAGTCCAGCGCCCGGTACTGCGGGTCGGCGAACACGTCACGGATGTCGTAGACCGGGCAGACCGCCGCTTCGGCCTCGGTGAAGGCGGCCATGACGTCGTCCAGGTCACGCGCGGCGATCCAGCCCCCGACGTGCTCGTCGAGGAGGTCGGCGTGGGCGGCCCGGCCGGAACCGCCGGCGAACCAGGGTTCGTCGATGACCTCGGGGTGGCCGACGAGGCGCAGCACCCGTTCGGCGATGGACTGCGCGGAGGTGGAGACGGCCACCCAGCGGTCGTCGCGGGTGCGGTAGGTGTTGCGCGGTGCGTTGTTGGCGGATCGGTTGCCGGTGCGGGTCGGTACGGTGCCGAGCTGGTCGTACGCGGAGGCCTGGGGGCCCAGCAGGGTCAGCAGCGGTTCGATGATGGCGAGGTCGACGACCTGCCCCTGGCCGTCCTGGAGCGTCCGGTGCAGCAGCGCCGTCTGGACGGCGGACGCGGCGACGAGGGCGGCGATGCCGTCGGCCAGGCCGAAGGGGGGCAGGGTGGGCGGGCCGCCGGGTTCCCCGGTCACGGCGGCGAAGCCGCTCATCGACTCGGCGAGGGTGCCGAAGCCGGGCCGGCGCGCGTACGGACCGAACTGGCCGAAGCCGGTGACCCTGGCGATCACGAGGCCGGGGTTGACCTCGTGCAGCCGCTCCGGGGCGAGACCCCACCGCTCCAGCGTGCCGGGGCGGAAGTTCTCGATCAGGACGTCCGCCTGCTCGACGAGGCGCAGCAGGAGTGCGGCGCCCGCCGGCCGGGAGAGGTCGAGGGTGGCGGTGTGCTTGTTGCGGCCGAGCATCTTCCACCACAGACCGGCGCCGTCGCGGGCGGGGCCATGGGTGCGGGCGGGGTCGGGACGCCGCGGGTGTTCGATCTTGATGACGTCGGCCCCGTAGTCGCCCAGGAGGGTGGCGGCGAGCGGTCCGGCGAACAAGGTGGCGCAGTCGAGCACGGTCAGTCCGGCTAGCGGACCCGGAGGGGGCACGGGGCCGGCTCCGGAAGGGATGCGGGACGGCACAGCGGCTCACACCTTTTCAGTCAAGCCTGTTTCTCCTTGCGGAACAGCGTTACCAAAAGCTAGCATGCGGCACGCTCGCACAGAAGAGAAACGACGTTTCCCCCAGGGGATCCGGGACCGGAAGGCGGCAGAGGACTTGGCACGCTACGACCTGCTCGTGAAGAACGGCACGCTGGTCCAGCCATGGACCGGCGAGATCCGCGCCGACCTCGCGGTCCGGGACGGGGTGGTGGCCGCGATCGGCGACGACCTCCCCGCATCGGACGCCGAGGAAGTGCTCGACGCACAGGGCAAGATGGTGTTCCCGGGCGCCGTGGACGCCCACTTCCACCTCGGCATCTACCGGCAGCTGGGCGTCGACGCCGCGCAGGAGACACGCTCCTCGCTGGTCGGCGGCGTCACCAGCGTGCTGTCGTACTTCCGCACCGGGGAGCACTACCTCAACCGGACCGGGCCGTACGCGGACATCCTGCCCGAGGTCCTCAAGGCGGTGGAGGGCCGGGCCCACACCGACTACGGCTTCCACCTCGCCCCCATGGACACCGCCCAGACGGGCGAGATCCCGGCGCTGGTGGCCGACGCCGGGGTGAGCTCGTTCAAGTACTACATGTTCTACAAGGGGTTCAACCTCTCCGCCGACTCCCGCGACGCCCGCGGCTTCCGGATGACCGGTGAGGGCGAGGAGTACGACCTCGGCCACCTCTACCAGCTGATGGAGGCGGTCGCGGCGGCCGACGCCTCTCGTCCGGACGGCCGGGTCTCGCTCTCGCTCCACTGCGAACAGGCCGAGCTCATGCGCCTGTTCATCGACCGGGTCCGCGCGGCGGGCGATCCGCAGACGCTGCGCGCCTACAGCGAGGCCCGTCCGCCGCTCACCGAGCGCGTGGCCATCGGAGAGGCTGCCACACTCGCCCACGCCACCGGCTGCCCGGTCAACCTGCTGCACCTGTCCAGCGGGGAGGCGCTCGACGCGGCACGTGCGGCCCGCGCCGCCGCACCCGGAACGGACATCCGGGCAGAGGTGACCCTCCATCACCTGTGCCTGGACCACGAAAGTCTGGATGCGGCAGGTGCCGGTCTCGGCGGCAAGGTGAATCCGCCGATCCGTACGTCCGCGGACAACGAGGCGCTGTGGGCGGGTGTCGCTGACGGCACGGTCGACTGGGTGGCCTCCGACCACGCGTGCTGCATGGAGGAGAGCAAGGGCGACGCACTGTGGCCCGCCCTGCCGGGGTTCGGCGGGACCGCCCTGCTCTATCCCCTGCTGCTGTCGGAGGGTTACCACCGGCGGGGAATACCGCTGCGCCGGATAGCCGAGCTGGCCTCGGCCTCGCCCGCCGCCGCCTACGGCCTGGCCGGCCGCAAGGGCTCGTTGATGGTGGGGCACGACGCGGACCTGGTCGTCGTGGACCTGGACGCCGAACACACCGTCACACCGGAGCTGCTGCTGTCGGGCCAGGACCACTGCCCCTTCGACGGGCGCACCGTGCGCGGCTGGCCGACCGCGACGGTGCTGCGCGGGCAGATCGCCTACCGCGACGGCAAGGTCACCGGGGCGCCGCAGGGCCGGTACCTCTCCCGCTGACCCAGCAGACCGACACGGTCGACGCCCCTGCCCGGACCGGCACAACAGCGGGTCCGAACAGGGGCGTTCGCTGTGCGGCCGCCATCCGGAAGGCCGACGGCGGTGCGGGACGACGTACAACCTCCGGCGAGGCCGACCGCGTCACCGCGATCCGCCCCGCCGGAGGGTCCGTCACATGCCGTCGCGGGTCCACGCACCCCGGGAGCGGGAACGCAGCGGCATGGTGGAGGGCTGCGGTGCCTGGTGGGGCTCGTAGTTCTCCGCCTCGCCTCCCCAGTTGATCCACTCCTCGGTGGTGTACCAGTTGATGAGTTCACCGTCCGAGCGGATGATCCACGTGGTGTCCTCCTCCGCGACGAAGTGACCGTGCTTGACGAACGGCGGGCGGAAACAGTACGTGCCCGGGTCGATGTCGCCGAAGTTGTAGGTCATCCGCCCGCCGAGTGTGTAGAACTCCTCGTAGCAGGGGTGGTGGGCCAGACGGTGATCCGTCCAGCCCTTGGGAGCGAGGATCAGCCGGGTGTAGAAGCCGGTCTTCTCGTCACGGTGCAGCAGCTTGATGTACAGCGGCGAGATCGGCCCCACGGTCGGGGCGGCCACCCACTCCATGTCCTCCGGGTCCCGCACGGTGACCTCGCCGTCGGCCTCCGCCGCACGCTCACCGTCCAGGGCGAAGTCGGCGGGGCCGTACTCGCGCCAGTGCAGCACCCGGCTGCCCGCGTCGATCGACACGGCTTCCATCGGCACCCCGGTGGGCACCTGGACGTACCCTCCCGGCCCCAGCGGTGTGTCGCCGTAGGTCAGCCGGCCCGACACGACGAAGAACTCGGTGTCGGCGGCGGGCACACCCGCCCCGCGTGACCAGTCCGTGTCGAACTCGAGGGAGAGCGCGCTGGAGCCGTCCTCCTCGTCGGTGCTGAGCCGCCGCTCGCGCACCTCGCCCGCCCCCCCCGGCAATTCAGCCACGTGCCATACGTAGTCGTCCTCATGGATGAGTTCCACATGCGGGCGCACCGCGCCACCGCCTTTCGCTTCTCATGCCGTACTGGGATCTTGCTACGGCCGCAACGGGGCTGCCCCGTCGCGGAGTTCGCGTTTGAGCACCTTGCCAGCCGAGTTGCGCGGGAGCCGTTCCACGGCCTCCAGCCGACGCGGCAGCTTGTATCCGGCCAGCCGGGGACGCAGGAAGTCCGCGAGGTCCTCGACGGCGGCCGGGGCGACGCCGGGCGCCCACACCACGAAGGCCGTGACCCGTTCACCCCACACCGGGTCGGCCGTTCCCGCCACCGCGCACTCGGCCACGGCCGGGTGGTGCAGGAGTGCCTCCTCCACCTCGCGCGGGTAGACGTTGAGCCCGCCGGAGACGATCAGGTCCTTCTTGCGGTCGACGATGGTCACGTACCCCTCGTCGTCCATGGTGGCGACGTCGCCCACCGACAGCGCGCCGTCCGGGGCGGTACAGGCGGCGGTCGCCTCGGGGTCGTCGAGGTATCCGGCCATCAGGAAGGGAGAGTTGCTGAACAGTTCCCCTGGCTCGCCGGAGGGCACGGCACGGCCTTCGTCGTCGACCACGCGGACCTCGGTCAGATACCAGGCCCCACCGACCGAACCGGCCTTGCGGCGGGCGTCCACAGGACGCAGGTCGGTGACCACGCCACCCTCGGTCGAACCGTACAGTTCATGCACCCCGCAGAGCGGAAACGCGTCCAGCACCCACTCCTTCAACTGAACCGGCAGAGCGGCGGCGTTGAAGTACAGCGTGTCCAGGGCGTCGAGGCGGTGCCGGGCGGGTGCGTCCTCGCCCAGCGCCCGAAGGGTCTGCGCATGCGTCGGCACGAGGAACACGGACTGGACCCGGTGCTCCTCGGCCAGGGAGAGCATGCGGGCGGGGTCCCAGCGGGGCAGCATCACGACGGTGCCACCGGTCAGGACCGGCGCGAAGCCGAACATGAACCCCGCCCCATGGCTCATCGGAGCGACCGCCATGCTCGTCCGGCCGGCCCCCAGCCCCCACTCGTGCGCCGAGAGCAGCGCGGTCAGTGCCCGGCCCCGATGGGTGAGCAGCGCGCCTTTGGGACGGCCGGTGGTCCCGGAGGTGTACTGGATACAGAAGACGTCTTCGCCGCCGACCCGCACCAGCGGGTCACGGTCGGGCGCGGTGGCAAGCGCCTCCTCGTACGCACGGCCGGGGCCGGGCGCACCCACAGTGAGCACGAGGGCGATCCGGTCGGCGCTCGCCGAAAGGGCGTCGAGCATTTCCTCGGCCCGCTCGCCCTGGACGATCAGGGCGCGCGCCCCGCTGTGCCCGACGATCCAGGCGGCCTCGGGGCCGGTCTGACGGATACCCAGGGGCACCATCGGCAGTCCGGCCTTGGCCAGGGCGGCGGCCACCTCGGGGTACTCCAGGCGGTTGCCCAGCAGGACCGCGACGGGATCGCCCGGTACCAGGCCGGCACCGAGCAGCGCCTGGGCGAGCCGGTTCGAGCGCGCGTGGACCGCGGCGAAGGTCAGAGTGCGTTCCCCGTCGACGACCGCGGTCCGGCCGGCGGAGTCGAGGGCGCGTGCACGCACGCCGTCCGCCATGGTGACGGTGACACCGCCGGCCATGATCCGCCGGACCGGGTCGGGCAAGGATGGTGCATCAGGCATGACGACGTCCTCCGCGGGCCCAGCGGTGATCGGAGATGAGCACCCCTCTTGTCTACTGCCACGGTTCCACCTACGTCAACATGGTTTCCCTCATGGAAACGTCACTACGCACCGTGCGGCCGAGCGGCACAGGACCGAAGTCGCGGTCAACAGCCCTTCGGTACTGGCGCGTCGACGTCTCGTGCGCCACAGTGGAACACTGTTTCCTTATGGAGGTGTGTCGGGTGCGCTATGTCGTGATCGGCTGCGGCAATGTCGGCGGGGGCGTCGCGCGGCTGCTGCGCGCGGACGGGCACGAGGTGGTGGGCACCACCACCTCCGAGGAGCGGCGGGCGGAGGTGGCTGAGGTGTGCGGTGAGGCGGTAGTGCTCTCCGGCCGGGACACCGAGGCGATCCGGCGGGTCGCCGAGGGGGCGGACGGGCTGGTCCTCACGGTCAGCCCCCGGCTGCGACGGGCCCTGGACCCGGCATCCCGGGCAGCCGAGTACGCCGACGCGCTGGTGGCGACCGCACGGGCGGCCGCGGCGGCCCACCCCCGGGTGGTGATGGCCGGGTCGGTCTCCGTCTACGGCGACGCCGCCGGCCCGGTCGTCGACGAGAACACCGCGCCGACCACGAGCGAGGACGCGTCCCCGCGAAGTTTCCTGGCGGCCGAGGCCGCCGTCCTGGCGCTGCCCGGTGGCGCGGTCGTACGGCTCCCCGACGTCACCGGGCATCCCGGCGACCTGGACGACACCGCGCGGGTGAGACTTGCCCACGAACACCTCGGTGGCACCGTGCCGTTCGCGTCCGGCGCCCTGCGCCACCGCATCGACCACCAGGACGCCGCGGGCGCGCTCGCCTTCGTCCTGACCGGGCAACTGAGTGGCCTCTACAACGCCGTGCCCGACGCCACGGTGCCACCCACCAACGCCGAGTCCTTCGGCAAGGTGTGCGCGGCCGCCGGCCTTCCCCCGCTCACCTTCGCGGAGCAGATCCGCACTCCGGCGCACCCGATCTCCTCGGCACTGCTGCGCCGGGCGGGGTTCACCTTCCAGCACTCGTGAGACCACCGCCGGCGACCGGCCCCCTGGAGCGCGTTTCGAAAGCGCCGCCTGCCGCGCGACGTCTTTCGAAACACGCCCTGGGGCTCAGGCCGCCGGCCCCGGGGTGGCGGGTCGGTCCGCCAGCGCACGTCCGAGGATGCGGCCGAAGGCCATGGCGGGCGTGAGGCACATCCCGGAACAGAAGGAGTTGCCGTTGACCGCCGCCGACCCGATGACCTCGCCCACCGCGTAGAGGCCCGAAAGCGCACGACCGTCCTCACGGAGCACCCGCAGGCGGGTGTCGACGTCCAGTCCCGCGAAGGTGATCACGGTGACCGGCCGGTTCTCCACCGCGTAGAACGGCGGCTCCACCAGAGGCGCGGGCAGATGGGTCCGGCCGAACTCCGGGTCACGCCCGGCCGCGACGAAGCCGTTGTAGCGGGCCACCTGCTCGGCCAGGCCGCCCGGTGCGATGCCGGCCAGGCGCGCGAGGCCGGCGACATCCGGTGCGCGGTGCAGGCCGGGGCGGCGGCCGCAGGCGGCGTCGAACTCCTCGGGGCTCCAGCCGTGCACCATCGGCCGGGACGATCGGAGCGCCCGCGCGTCGAAGACCGTCCAGAAGGTCATCCGGTCCAGGCGAGCCAGGGCGCGTTCCTTGCGGTCGATGGACGGCTCGTCCTCCGCCGTCCACCGCCTCCCGCGCACATCCACGTACACCTCCCACGGAGGCCGTTCCGGAGCGACGAGCTGCGGGCGATGCACCCAGTCCACGCGGAGCGTGCCGGGCTCGGGCGGCAGGCCGCCGAAGGTCGGCAGGTACTTCCCCCGGCCCTGGATGCCCGCCCCCACCGAACGCCCCAGACGGATACCGTCACCTGTCGCCGTGGGCGCCGCCGAGGTGGTCAGCGGGGCGTTGTCCAACTCGTCGAAGAGTTCGGGGTCATGGCCGAATCCTCCTGTGGCGAGGACGACGTCCGCCGCGCCGAAGGCTCGGCCGCCCTCGGTCCGTACTCCGGTCACCCGGCCGTCCGGCGCGGCGCAGAGCTCCACCACCCGGACACCACAGTGGAGCCGGACCGCACCGGAAGCCAGGTGCGGGGCGAGCAGTCGGCGCAGAACTGCCAGCAGGGCCGGCCCGCCCGGCACTTCGGCCGCGTGGACCGTGCGCGGAACAAGGTACTGCTCGTGCCCGTGGACGATGCGCGGCGTCGCCGGGTCGACGGCGAAACCCGCGTCGAGCAGCCACTCCAGCACGGACGGCTGCTCCGCCAGCGACAGCCGGGTCAGGTCCTCGCGCCCGGTGCCGCCGCTGATCCGGGCGATGTCCTGCCAGTGCCGCTCGGGATCGTCCTCGATACCCCGCGCACGCTGGAGCGAGAAGCCACCGGCCGAAAGATGGCCGCCCGACCACGGCAGGGCCCCGCCGATATCGGCGGTCTTCTCCAGGAGTACGACGCGTGATCCGCCCTCGGCCGCCGCGATCGCACACGCGATCCCGCCTGGGCCCGCACCGACCACCACGATGTCCGCTTCCCTGCCCACAGACAACCTCTCCCCCGCTGTCGGACCGGCGGCCGGCCAACCGAGAAGCGTTCCGCTCCAGGGGACACCGTTTCCGACTGGAGGTGGATCGGTCAAGACGCGATGCGAAGAACCACTGGCCGGACTCATCCGGTCGACAGATCCGGACTGGCGCGTTCCGAAGGGCCCGCCTCCGACCGCGGGCCGACTCGGCGCCCTCCGGCCCGGGCGGCGAGTGCGTCGGCGCTCGCCACCCGGGTGCACGCGGGTCGTCGGACCTCCGGGCGGTCCCGGGCGACCGCTACCGCACGGTCACCGTGACCGGCGTGTGCACCGACCGGCTCGGAAGCGTGACGGTGAGGACTCCGGTGCCGGCGTCCCAGTGGTACGCGTCCGGGGCGAGCCGCACCCCGCGCACGGTGACCGCGGTGGGGGCGTGGGCGGTGCCCAGGAGGGAGAGCGTCCACCGGCGGTTCTTCACCTGGCCCTTGAAGGAGCCCTTGGCCGCACCGATGGAAACGGTCCGTTGAGCACCCTTCTCCCGGTACGTCACCGTCGTCGTGGCGCTCCGCTGCTTCAGCGTCGTGGTGCCGTCGTCCTCGTACATTCGGTACGAGCCCGAGGCGCCGGCGGCGACGGACAGCGTGACGTCCGTCAGGGGGTTGCGGTCGTTGTCGGTGACATCGTGGGTGCGGGTGGGCAGGATGCCGCCCGACTTGATGAAGACGGGCATGGTGTCGAGGGTGGTCGTGACGTCCTGGGTGGTGCCGCCGGCGTAGGTCTTGCCGGTGAAGTAGTCGGTCCACTGCCCCGGCGGGAACCACACCGAGGTGGTAGCGGTCTCACCGGGCGTGGTCACCGGGGCGACCAGCACGTCGGAGCCGAAGAAGTACTCACTGCCGGCGGCGGCGTACGCCTGCGGCTCCTCCGGGTACTCCAGGTAGGTGGGTCGGACGATCGGTACACCGGTGCGGTTGGCTTCCTCGGCGAGCGTGTAGGTGTAAGGCACCAGGTTCTCGCGGAGGTTGAGGAAGGCGTTCGCCGACTTCCGCGCCGACGGGCCGTACTGCCAGGGCAGTCGGTCACTGTGGTTGCTGTGCAGACGGTCGATCGGCTGGAAGGTGCCGAACTGGACCCAGCGGGCGTACAGGTCGTCGGGCAGCTTGTGCGTGGATTCCTCCGAACCGGGGATCCCCGTCGTGTCGTTGTGGCCACCGATGTCGTGGGTGATGGACGCCATGCCGGTCGCCGCCGACTCGCCCGGGGTGTAGCCGACCTCCAGACGGAGGGTGCCCCAGGTGGACGCGGTGTCGCCGGTGAAGTGGACGGTGCTGCGCTTGTCCGCCCAGGGGCCGGTCGGCAGGGCCTGCTGGCCGCTGTATCCGCCCGCCTGGAGCGATCCGTAGGCACGGGAGAGGACGAAACCCCTGCCGATCGCCTCGGCGGAGGCGTCGGCGTACTGCTGGTTGATCCACGCGTCCGGCGTCACTCCCTTCAGCGAGGACTGCGAGGCGTCGCAGCACCAGTCCAGCCACCAGAAGTCGTTGCCTTGCTGGTCCATGGTCCGGTGCAGGTCCATGTAGGCCTTGAGCTGGTCCGGGTCACCGAAGTCGAAGACGTAGCAGTCGTCGCCGCAACCGCCCTTGACCAGCTTGCCCTTGGCGGTGGTCTGCGCCTGGGCGAACTGGGGGTCGGAGGCCCGGATGCTCGGGTGCACGTTGAGGGTGTTGTGCAGTCCCTGGGCCTGCGACCAGTCGAAGAAGCCTGCCGGATCAGGGAACTTCGCCGGGTCGATCTCCCAACCCCGCCAGGTGTCACCGGCCTTGAAGTCGGTGTCGGTCACCAGGACGTCGAGGGGCACACCCTCGGCGCGGAAGGCGGGCAGGATCTTTTTCTGGTAGTCGGCGGCGGTCCGGTCGATGTACTCGGAGTACCAGACGCCGTACGCCCAGGTGGGCAGGAGTGCGGGCGGCCCGGTGAGGGTGGCGAGGTCCGTGAGGCCCTGCTTGTAGTCATGGCCGTAGCCGAAGACGTAACCGTCCTGGTAGGGGGCGCCGCCGTGCCCGGGGCGGGGGCGCACCTTCTTCGCCTTGGTGTCGTACAGGGCCGACGGAGAGTCGTCGAGCAGGTACCAGCCGTCCTGGTTGAGCAGGCCCGGCGTGGTGACGGGGGCGGCGCCCTCGCCGGTCACGCCGTCGAGGCCGCGACGGTATCCGCCGAGCGCGATGTGGGGCTGCGGAGCGGCGGCTTTCGGGGCGGCCAGGGAGAGGGTGTCTGCGTTGATGTGGCAACTGGCCGGGTCGGGGCAGCCGAGGGTGACGTCGTTGTCGCCGGCCTTGAGGGTGACGGGGACGGCGGCCGTCTGCCAGTCGTCCCAGTTCTTCGTCGCGGGGAGCTCCAGGGTCGAGGCCGGCCCGGCCGCCGCGGTCGTCACGGTGGCGGTACGCGTCCGGTGGAGTCCGTCGCCGCCCTGTCCGTTGGCGTAGCGCACTCTGAACGTGTACGTGCCGTCTACAGGCACGCCGACCACGTGGGCCGTCAGGCTGGACCCCTTGTTGAGTTCGGCGACGAAGCCGTTGCCCGCGTATCCCTGGTGGTCCAGGGCGCCGGTGGCCGTGCCGCCGATCCGCGCCGCCTCCGCCTCGCAACTCGTCCCGAAGAGGCAGTCCTTGATGGCGGTGTCGGCGACGGACGGGTAGGTGTCGTCATCGGGCCGGAGCAGGGCGACGCTGTCGACGTTCACCGATCCCGAGTCCGAGGCGGTCCGGGTCAGCGCGATCGTGTGCGGTCCCTTGCCGAGCTTGACCTCCGCCGTGGCCTTTGCCCAGGTGTCCCAGTCCGCCGTGGCCGGCAGGTTCACCTTCTGCGGGGTACCACCGTCCACCGAGAGCGACAGCGTGCGGGTCTCCGTCTTGCCGTCTCCGCCCCGGGAGTTGGCGTACTTCAGGGCGAACCGGTAGGTCCCCGCGGCACTGACATCGATGTCAGTGGACACCGAACTGCCGGTGGCCTCGAAGCCGGCGGCGAAGGCTGCCCCGGTGTGGTCCCGGTGATCGGCGGCGGTGCCGAGCCCGTCGAGCCGGAGGTCCTCCGCCTCGCACAGGGCGCCGACCGCACAGACGAGCCGCTGCCAGGGGGCGGCGGTCACCGGCGCCTTTCCCGCGTCACGCCGGACGGAGAGGTTCTGTGCGTCGAACGGCCCGGAGCCGACCCGGTAGCGCAGGGTCATCGCGCTCGTCGAGACGGTCAGCCAGCCATCCTTCGTCCGCGCGGTGTAGGCGGTCGGGGTGAACCCCTCGCGCCCGATCGCATTGAACGTCGCCTCGTCGGTGAACTCGCCGTCACCCGCGTACTCGGTACGGATGAGCGTCGGCGAGAGGATCTCGAAGCGGGCGTCCCCGGAGGTGACGGTCGGGATCCGGTGGCCGCGCTCCCCTCCCGAGGAGGCGACGCCCGCGCCGGTCAGAGTCGTCGAGGCGGCCACGGCAAGTACGGCGGCGACGCCCACTCTCCGGCGCACGCGCCGTGGACTCCTGCCACGGTTCATCGATGCGGGTATCACACGCAACTCCGTTCTCCTGCACGTCGGTCGGTGGCGCGTCCCTGCCGCCCCGACTTCTTCCAACGTTGGAAACCACCTGCTCGGCACGTAGGACACCACGCCGTCTCGCGTGGTGTCCATAACGGTGCGGCAAATAGAGCCGGATCCGTGACCGCGGCGGCGGCCGGCTCCACAACGGCCCCGCCGGCCGCAATCGGTACGCGAGTGGGGCGGCCGGTGCGACTTGGAACCGTTGTCCGCATTTGCCCGGCCGGGAGCAGGCCGCAGATCTCATGGCGGCCTGGCAGTGCGGCTCGTGTGCCGAGACTTCGGACTGCCGGATCTGCCGCGGCGTGCTCTCGCCCCTCGGAGGCTCCTTTGGATGTGCTTCTCCTCGACAGGGAGGCAGAGCCGTCCATGTCGGAGGACTGGCGGGTGGTGTGGTCCGAGGAGGCGTTCCCCCGTGGCGGAGCCGGCCCACCACCTGGCGCGGTGGCTCCGGAACTCGGACGCCGGCCCCCGAGAGGACTTCGCACTCGACTCCGCGCAGGCGGATCCGGGACTGGTCCGCCTCATGCACTTCGCCGAGGGCCGGCGGGTCGGGCCGGTCTTCACACCGGAGTTCTGGAGCGTGGTGGTGCACCTGTCACCTGGGATGTCCTCCTGGCAGCGGTCGACGAGTTCGGCCGTTCCGTACGACAGCTCGCGGCAGCGGGAATCGGCCCCGACGTCATCCCGAAGCCCTGACGGGCGGTCTTCCACCGACCCCTCTCCGGCTGCCGGATCCCAGGACGCGGCCGACCGGTGCCGGACAGTGGCCCGGCGTTGGCGCGCCGACCCGCGGCAGAACCACAGGTCAGATGTTTCCCCAGGTCGCAGTGGGTGGCGTAACACCGGCGAAACATGAAGGCGGGTACGGTCTGCAGCCCTGAACCGGGAAGGAGGGCGGGACATGGCCGGCACGGGACGGGCAGCACAGGCGCGACGGGCCGCGGACGCGCTGCGGCAGCGCATCGTCGCCGGTGAGTTCACGGATGGCAGGCTCCCCGACGAACACCTGCTGAGCCGGTCGCTCGGCGCCTCGCGCAACGTCACCCGGGAGGCGCTGAACCTGCTGCGGGACGAGAACCTCGTCGTCCGGCGGCGCGGCATCGGCACCCTCGTCACCGCACACACCTACCGGCACGGCCTCGACCGCCTGGTGGGGCTCGCCGAGGAGCTCACCTCCTACGGCACGGTCTCCAACGACGTACGCGAGGCACGCGTCGTCCCCCACCCTCCCCCGGCGATCGCCGAGCGTCTCGCTCTCCCTCCGGGATCGGAGGCCGTGTACATCGAGCGGCTCCGCCGGCTCGACGGCGACCCGCTGTCTCTGGACTCGACGTGGCTGGCCCCGGACATCGGGCGGCCACTGCTCGAACGCGACCTGGCGGGACGCGACTTGTTCGCGCTGATCGAGGAGTCGACCGGGGCCGCGCTGGGCAGCGCCGAAGTCACCGTGCACGCGGTCACGGCCGAGCCGGACACCGCGCGGGCGCTCGACGTCGCGGACGGTGCCGCACTGTTCGCCATCGACCGGCTCACCCGGCTGTCCGACGGACGTCCGGTCGACGTGGAGTCCCTGCGCGTGCGGGCCGACCGGTTCGCGCTGCGCACCGTACTGCCGAGGAGCTGAACCGATGACGGCCCACCTGGACGCGGCCCATCTCGTCCTCCTGGCCCTCACCGGGCTGCTCGGCGGCATCGGGATCACGGCCATCGGGCCCGGCGGCGTGCTGCCGACGATCGGCCTGTTCCTCCTCACCGGTCTGTCGCCGTCCGGTGTCGCCGGCACCGCGATCGTCACGCATGTCGCCACCGGCATCCTGGGCACGACGGCTTACACGCACTCGGGCCAGCTGAAGGCGGCGGGCACCCGCCGCTGCGCCGCCGTGCTCGCCCTCGCCGCACTCGTCGGCACCCCGCTGGGCGTGCTGTGCAACACCCTGGTCGAGGGGCCCGGTTTCGGACTGCTGCTCGCCTTCGCGGTCACCGTCACCGGCGTGCTGGTGTGGGTACGCGACCGGCGCACCCCGGACGTGCCCGAAGACCTCGCGGACCCCGGCATCCCGCCGGTGCGCACGGCGGTGGTCGGTGTCGTCGTGTCGCTCGTGGCATGCCTGTTCGGACTCGGCGGCCCGATGCTGAGCGTGCCGCTGCTCGTCGTCTGCGGGCTGCCGGTACTCGCGGCGCTGGCCGCGGCACAGGCCCAGTCGATCGTGATCGCGAGCGCGGGCACGGTGGCGTACGTGGTTCATGGCGATGTGGACTGGCCGCTGGCCGCGCTGGTGGGGGTGCCGGAGCTGGCCGGGGTCCTGATCGGCTGGCGCATCGCCCACCGGCTTCCGGCCCGGCGCCTCAAGTACGCCTTGGTCGTCAGCCTGTTGGCGATGGCTCCCTACTTGGCGCTGCGCACCTGACCCGGCCGGCCACTGAGTACCCGGGCGGGGCGGGACCGGTGGGCCGGATCCTCCGGTCCCGGTCCCGGTCCTGCCGTACGGGGGACCGGACCGGTGACCGGACGGCCGAAGGGGACGCCCGTCACCGCGAGCGCGGTGGAGCGGAACGCCGCGGTGTGCGACGGGATCGCTCCCGGGTTCCGGGGCCGGACCACACATCAGACGGAGCAGTGGGCCGGCCCGATGACGCCGTCGGTGCCGGTCACCGTCACCGCCTCGCTCCGGTCGGCCGTCCCGGCCAGGGCCGCGGTGCAGAAGAGCTGCTGACGGGCGGATTCGGAGAGCCCGGTGACCCGGGTGTACAAAGTGACGTGCACGCCCTGAGCGTTCATCTGGACGCCCATCTTGAACCGCTCGTCGGGGAGTTCGGAGCGGAGGCCTGCCGCACGCTCCGCTCCGGTGGGGCCGGAGAAGAGCAGGTCGAGGGCTTTGGCCGCTTCGGCCTGATGCTTCTCCCCGCCGGAACCGGGCCCACCCGCTTCGCCCAGCGAATCGGAGTAGCGTACGACCGGCATCAGCCGGGCCGCCGAGGACGAGGACACGAAGTACAGGACCGTGCCCCACTGCCCGGTCGGCACCTGCACGATCGCCGGTTCACCGGCCTCCACGACGTCCGTCGCCCGGATGCCGCAGCCCGCGGCCAGCAGCACCAGGGGCAGAAACACGCCGAGCGTGCGCCCGCCCCTCATCGTCCCTCCATCGGCAGTTCGACGGTGAACACCGCGCCGCCGGCCGGCCCGTTCGCGGCACTGACCGTGCCGCCGTGCAGCCGGACGTTCTCCCGGGTGATCGAGAGGCCCAGCCCGCTCCCCGTCGACCTGGTGCGGGCTGCGTCGGCCTTGTAGAAGCGGTCGAAGATGTGCGGGAGCACGGTCGCTTCGATGCCCGGGCCGCTGTCCTCGACCTCCGTCACCAGCCGGGCCGTCCCGTCCCGTTGCCCGGTCCGCAGCCGTACGGTGACGGGCTCCGCCCCGTGCCGCAGGGCGTTGCCGACCAGGTTGGCGACGACCACGTCGAAGCGGCGCGGATCGAGCATCGCCCGCACGCCGTCCGGGAGTTCGGTGCGGACCCGGCCGTCCCAGCGACGGGCCTGGAGCGTCTTACGGATGGTCTCGGCCACATCGACCTCGTCGCTGTGGAGATCGGCCGCCCCGGCGTCGAACCGGGAGATCTCCATCAGGTCCTCGACGAGCGTGGCGAGCTTTCCGGTCTCCGTGCTGATCAGCCGAACGGCCGCCGCGGTGTCGGGGCGCAGCCCGGCGGCGTCCTCGTCGAGCACCTCGGTGACGGCGAGCATGCCGGCGAGCGGGGTGCGCAGTTCGTGGCTGACGTCCGAGGCGAAGCGCCGGGCCCGTTCCTCGGCCTGGCGGAGCTCGTCGACGGACTCCTGGAGCTTGGTCGACGATTCGTTGAACGTCCAGGCCAGTTCGGCGAGTTCGTCGGAGCCGCGGACCGCGATCCGGGTGCGGAGTTCGCCCCGGCCGATACCGGCGGCGGCGCGGCGCAGTTCGCGTACCGGGCGCAGCACGCTGCGTGCGGCGAGCAGGGCGGGGACCAGGGCGATGAGCAGGGCGGGCAGGGCGCCGTCACGGGCCGCGGTGACCATGGCGGCGACGTTCGCCTCCTCGGTGGCGAGCGGCATCACGGCGTAGAGGACGAGGCCGGTGGGCTGGCGGCCGTCGCCACGGTTGAAGAAGGTCGGCATGCCGACCGTCAGCCAGGGCTTGCCGTCCTTGACGACCCGCTGGAACGAGCCGTGGCTGTTGTCCCGGGCCGCCGTGCGCAGTGCGGCCGTGATCACGGTGGAGGTCGTCCGGTCCGAGGAGGAGACCCGCAGGTTCCCGTACTCGGCGAAGACGGTCCAGGTGCGCGACTTTCCGTCGCGGGCCAGGGCGAGGCACATGTCCCGCAGCCCGGCCCGGTCCGGCGGGAGGTCGATGCCCCGCGCGCCGATCCTGTCGCGGAACTGGGCGACGGCGGTGTCCTGCGCCTGCTGCAGGATCGCCGAGCGGGCCTCGCGGTAGGTCAGGGTCGCGGTCGTGGCGGCGCTGACCGCGGCGACGAACAGGAACGCGGCTATGAGGCGGGTGCGCAGGCCGAACCGGCCGGCGAGCAGCTTCATCCGAGAGGCCCGAAGCGGTAGCCGAAGCCGCGGACGGTCTGGATGTAGCGCGGGGCTCCCGCCACGTCCTCGATCTTCTGGCGCAGCCTGCGCACGCAGGCGTCGACCAGCCGGGCGTCGCCGTGGTAGCTGTGCTCCCACACGTATTCGAGGAGCTGCTGGCGGCTGAAGACCTGCTCGGGCGAGCCCGACAGATGCAGGAGCAGCTTCAGTTCGGAGGGGGCGAGCAGCAGCCGCTCCCCCGCCTTGGCGACCGTGAGACCTACCCGGTCCACCGTCAGTGCGCCGTGGCTCTCGACGCCGCTGCGCCCGGCGGGTTCGGCGAGCCGGCGCAGCACCGCGCGGATCCTGGCCTCTATGACCTCGGTGCGGGCGGGCTTGACGATGTAGTCGTCGGCGCCGGCCTCCAGCCCCACGACCACGTCGAAGTCGTCGCCGCGGGCGGTGAGCATGATGATCGGCAGTTGGCTCGTCTCCCGGATGCGGCGGCAGACCTGGACGCCGTTCATTCCCGGCAGCATGAGGTCGAGCAGGACGAGTTCGGGCCGGAACTCGTCCAGCGCGGCCAGCCCCGCCTCGCCCGTCCCGACGGTCCGCATGTCGTGCCCGCGCCTGCGCAGCCCCAGTTCGACCCCTTCCCGTACGGAGGGGTCGTCTTCGATCAGGAGCACGCGAGGCATGGCGTCAGTATCCCAGCGATCAAGGAGTGGATTCGGAAGTACGTGCGGTCCGGCGGGCGCCGTCTCAGGAGCGCCGCAGTCGGTTCCGTACGGCGCTCAGCGCGGTGTCGACCTCGGTCAGCCGCAGCGGGCGGGCGAGCAGTGCCACGACCAGGAAGAGAACCAGCACCCCGGCCCCGGCCGCGGCGAAGTCCCCGATGCCCGGTCCGTCCGTGTCGACGGCACGCGCCGCCGCGTACGCCAGCAGTCCCGCGGGCACGCACGCGGCCACCAGCCGGGCATGCGCCCCCACCCCCGGCGAGCGCAGCAGCGAGGGGCTCGGCGCACCGGATGCGGAGACCCTGCGGTGCAGTACGTACGCGGTGACGGTGAACCCCGCGAACAGGGCCACGGAGTACGCCCCCGCCATCCCCGTCACCGCCCAGCGCGCCGGCAGCAGCAGATAGGCGGCGACCGAGAGCCCGGCGTTGAGCGCGGCGATGACCAGGTTGAGGAGGAAGGGGGTGCGGGTGTCGCTCATCGCGTAGAAGGCGCGGGAGAGCACGTACTGACCGGAGAAGGCGATGAGCCCCGGTGCGAAGGCGGCCATCATGCCCGCCATCACGGTGATGTCCGCGGGGCCGGTGTGTCCGTACCCGAAGACGGACCCCATCACCCACGGGGCGAGCGCGAGCAGGGCGGCGGCGGCCGGGATCACGACGGCGGCGGAGGTCCGCAGCGCGTACGAGACGTCGCGCCGCACCCCGGCCAGATCGCCGTCGGCTGCGGACCGGCTCATCCGCGGCATCAGCGCGGTGACGAGGCTGACGGTCACGATGCCCTGGGGCACCACCCACAACTGGTAGGCGTAGCTGTACGCGGTGTAGCCCGCGCCGCCCGCCAGGTGCTGGTCCGCCGCGTGCTGGCCGGTGGCGGTGGAGAGGCGGGTCACCACCCAGTAGGCGGCCTGGTTGGTGAGCACCAGCATGACGAGCCAGCCGGCCGCCCGCAGCGGCCGGGTGAGTCCGCTGCCGCGCCAGTCGAACCGTGGCCGCCAGCGGAACTTCGCGGCACGCAGGGCGGGCACCAGCGCGAGGGTCTGCACGGCGATCCCGGCGGTGGTCCCCCAGCCGAGCCACTGCGCCTGGGCCGAGGTCAGTTCGCCGTTCGAACTCGCCGCTGTCCATAGGTACAGCCCGAACACCGCAATGATCACGAGGTTGTTGAGGACCGGGGTCCACATCATGGCCCCGAACCGGTTGCGGGCGTTGAGTACTTGTCCGAGCAGGGTGAAGAGCCCGTAGAGGAGGATCTGGGGCAGGCAGTAGCGGGCCAGCGCGATGGTGAGTTCGGCCTGGTCGCCGTCGTAGGTGGGGGCGTACACCGAGATGATCAGTGGGGCGCCCGCGACGGCGAGCGCGGTGAGGGCCAGCAGGCCGACCGTGCACAGGGTGAGGAGTCGATCGGTGTAGGCGGCCCCGCCGTCGGAGTGTTCCCGGGCGGCCCGGACGAGTTCGGGGACGAAGACGGCGTTGAGGGCGCCGCCGATCAGCAGCATGTAGAGGATGTTCGGGACGGTGTTGGCGACCGTGTAGCCGTCGGCCCGCAGTCCGGTGCCGAGCGCGGCGACGACGACCGCCGAGCGTATGAACCCCGTCGCCCGTGAGACGACGGAACCGGCGGCCATGACGGCGCCGCTGCGCAGCACCGAGCCGGATCCCTGCTGCTCGCGCTCGTCCGTGGCGACCGTGCCGGCGGTCGCGTCCGCCGCCGTCACCGGTGCGCCAGGTAGGCCTGGAACGCCCGGTACAGCGTCTTGTTGGCGGTTCCGCCCACTGATGTCTCCCACTCTCCGAGGGTCTCCACGACCTGCCCGCCGGTGCCGAACTTCCAGCGCAGCAGCCCGAAGGGGCGGTCGTCGGGATCGAGGGTGGAGGATACCCCGCGCATGTCGTACACCTGTGCGCCCTGGGCCTGGGCGTCGAGGAGCATCTGCCACTGCAGGGCGTTGCTGGGGCGGACCTCTCGTCGGTGGTCGGCGGACGCGCCCGTCTGGTACCAGACCCGGCGCCCGGTGCTGATCATCGTGTGCGCGGCAAGTATCTCGCCCTCGTGCACGGCGAGGCAGAGCTTCATCCGGCCGGGCTGTTCGGCGTTGAGCACGGCGTACTGGCGCTGGTAGTAGGCCAGGGAGCGGCCGAGCCGGAAACCGTCGCGTTCCTCGGTGATCCGCAGCAGGCGGTGGAACTCGGGGAGTTCGGCCGCGCTCCCGGTGACGATGCGCACCCCCGCCTTTCCGGCCCGGCGGACGTTGCGGCGCCACTCCTGGTTGAGCCCCGCCCACAGGTCGTCGGGGGTCCGTCCCGCGAGCGGCACCCGGAAGACGTACCGGGGCTGGGCGTCGGCGTCGTCGCCGTCCCCGCCGCAGCGCCGCCAGCCGCGGGCCCGCAGCCGGTCGGCCACGGCCGCGCCGAGCGGGTCGACCTCACGCGCCAGTACGTCTCCGACGGTGCGGCCGGGGCCGGTGGCGGCCTTGAGGCGGGCGGTGTCCCAGCGGCGGTAGGCAGGGGACGGTCCGATGCGTACGGCGAACGCCCCCGCACCCCGCAGATGTGTCATGAGCGGCCGCAGCCACCGGTCGATTCCGGGATCGGCCCAGTCGGCCACCGGCCCTTCCGGTATATAGGCGAAGTATTTGCGGGTGCCCGGGAATTGCCGGTAGAGAATCAGCGCGCTGCCGGCCAATTCACCGTGGTCGCCGAGCCAGCCGACCATTTCCGACGACCACTGGTCCTTCACACCGGCCCAGGACGGGTACTGGAGAAAGCTCGCGTCCTCGTGTGCGGCCACGTGTGTCCGGTGCTCGCCGGCGGTCAGACGGCATATCCGTAGTTCCTGATCACGGCTGCGGTCTCCGGTCGCGAGCAGCGCTGACATGTCCGTGGCCCTCCCTCGTGGGCCCCGCGGCGTTTCTGCGGGGCTGCACAGGATGCTCACAGCGGACCATGACGGGGCTGCGCGCCGGATGTGACCGGACGATGACCGTTGCGCTGCGTTCCTTGTCACACTCCACATTCCCGCTTTTCCGTGCATTCACGGAACTTAGGCTCCGGTGAATGCCTCTCCACAGACGACAGTTCAAGGCCCAGGAGGTTTTTTCCGTTGATCCCCGCCCCTCTCATATCCACCGCTCGGCGCACTGCCCGTGCCGCGTCGCCCGCCCGCCCCGCCCGGCTCGCCCTGATCGCCGGCACCGCGGTGCTCGGCGCCGCGCTGACGGCCTGCTCCGGCGGCGCCGCGGCCTCGGGTCATGACGGCAAGGGGCAGGGCACCGGCCCGTCCAAGGCCGCGGAGACCCGGATCTCGGTGAACCTGCGCGGGACCGCGGCCGCCGCCGGCAAGCGGGTGACGGTGAGGCTGGCCGCCGGGAAGCTGCGCACCGTCACGGTCTCGGCGGACGGTGGCGCCCTCACCGGCCGGGTGTCCCCCGACGGCAGGACCTGGACGTCCGACCGGCCGGCGGCGCCCGGCACCACGTACCGCGTGGAGGCGAAGGACACCGGCGGTGGCGGCGCCACGGCCGGGTTCACCACGGCGGCGGCGGACAAGGTGAACAAGCTGACCCTCGCCCCCGGCAAGAACACCACGGTCGGCATCGCCCAGCCGCTGTCCATCGTGTTCGACAACCCGGTGAAGAACAGGGCGGCCGTCGAGAAGGCGCTCAAGGTCTCCACCTCGAACAGCACCGAGGGGTCCTGGGGCTGGCTGCGGGACTACTCGGGCCGGGACCGCGTGGACTGGCGGCCCAAGGAGTACTGGAAGTCCGGTACGCGCATCACCCTGGACGCCGGGCTCAACGGCATCGACTCGGGTTCCGCGGGCGGCTGGTTCGTACGCGACTACGCGACGACGTTCACCGTCGGCAGCAGTCAGGTGGTCAAGGTCGACCTGGACCGCCACCGGCTGGCGCTGAAGCGGGACGGCAGGACGGTCATGGACGTGCCCATGTCGGCGGGCACACCGGGCGGCGACAAGGCGTCCTGGCGGGGCACCGCCGTGCTGATGGCGAAGGAGGGCACGATCAACATGAACTCCGAGACGGTGGGCCTCGGGGACGCGTACGACAAGATGGTCGACTTCTCGATGCGGCTGACCTGGTCGGGCATGTACGCCCACGCGGCGCCGTGGAACGCCGCGTACTTCGGCGTGGCCAACCACAGTTCGGGCTGTGTCGGGATGAGCGACGCCAACGCCGCGTCCCTCTACCGCCAGGCCCGCGTCGGCGACCCCTTCGAGATCACCGGCGCGGACGCCAAGGGCACCGTCGCGGAGGGCAACGGCTACGGGGCGTGGAACGTCTCCTGGGCCGACTGGCGGACCAGGAGCGCTCTCGGCTGATGGCACGGCCGGCACGCAGCTGACCTTCTCCCCGCCCGGCACGGGCCTTCACAGGCATCCCTGCCGTGTACGGGAAGTGATCACCGGCTGCTGCCGTACGGGCACCGTTCGCCCGTGGCCGCCCCGCGGCGGATCCCGGCTACCGCCCTCCCGGCATCAGAGTGCCCGGCTGGGCCGGACCGACGCCCGTCGCCTCCGTCTTCGGGTTGCGCCGCTCCCGCTTCGCCACCCAGGTGGCGAACCAGGAGAGCAGCATGCACATCCCGATGTAGATCGGCGAGATCACCATCACCACAGGGATGAAGGGCAGATCGTAGTCGAGGTTGGACGCGATGAGCTTGCCCGCGTGGAGGAACTCCTCGTACGTGATCAGATAGCCCAGCGAAGTGTCCTTCAGCGCCACCACCAGCTGGCTGATGATGGTGGGCAGCATCGCGCGCACCGCCTGCGGGGCCAGCACGAAGGTCGTGACCTGCGTCTTGCGCATGCCCAGGGCGGACGCCGCCTCGCCCTGGCCGCGCTCCACCGATTTGATGCCGGTACGGAACACCTCGGCGAGCACCGAGCCGTTGTACAGGGTCAGCCCGGCGACCAGCGCCGGCAACGGCTGCACCTTCAGCGCGACGAAGATGAAGAAGATCATCACCAGTACGGGCATGGCGCGGAAGAACTCGACGAGGATCGTCGCCACCCAGCGCACCGGCCGGTGGTCGGAGAGTCTGCCCACCGCGAGGACGGCCCCGAGCGCCAGCGAGAGCACCGCGGCGTACGCGAACGCCTTGAGGGTGTTGCCGAGCCCGCGCAGCAGCAGTTCCTGAATGCCCTTGTACTCGAAGGGCGTCCACTTGGCGCTGGTGAACTGGTCGGTGTCGAAGAGCAGATAGATGACCCAGCCGACCAGCGCGAGGATGAGGATCGTCGAGACGATCCCGTACACGAGATGCCGTTTGCGGGTCTGCGGCCCCGGAATGTCGTAGAGAACGGTCGCGCTGGGGGTGGAGTGGGCGGTCATCGGGCGACTCCCCAGCGCTTTTCCAGCACGTTGAAGATCGCGCTGATGGTCAGAGTGATGATCAGGTACCCGACGGCGATCCAGACGAATGTCCAGATGATGCTGTATCCCAGCTCGTTGAGGGTCTTGTAGGTGCCGAGCAGTTCGGTGACGCTGAACGCCCCGGCGATCGCCGAGTTCTTGGCGAGCGCGATGAGCGTCGAGCCGATCGGCGGGATCACCGAGCGGAACGCCTGCGGCAGCACCACGTTGCCGAGCGTCTGACCGAACGTCATGCCCAGACTGCGCGCCGCCTCGCCCTGCCCGGTGGGCACGGTGTTGATGCCGGAGCGCAGCACCTCGCAGATGAACGCGGAGGTGTAGCAGCCGAGCGCGAGGATCGCGAAGACGTTGAACGGCAGCACCAGGCCGAAGCGCGGCAGGCCGAGCAGCACGGCGAAGAAGAGCAACGTCAGCGGGGTGTTGCGCAGCACGGTCACCCAGACCGTGCCGAGTACCCGGAGCGAACCGACGGGCGCCACCCGGAAGGAGGCCATGACGAATCCGACGACCAACGCCAGGATCGAGGCGTAGAAGGTCAGTTCGACGGTTCCGAGGAAGCCCTTGCCGTAGAGCGAGAAGTTGTCGGTGAGTACGTCCATGTGTCGTGGCCGTCCTCTCAGTTCGCCGGGTAGCGGTCGATGGGCGGCGGCTTCGGCGCGGGCGCCCCGGAGAGGCCGAGCGTCGCCTCGAACGCCTTCTTCCAGTTGCCGTTCTTCTCGTTGGCCTCCAGCGCGTCGTTGAGCGCGAACCGCAGCGCGTTGTCGCTGCGCGGGACCCCGATGCCGTACGGCTCCTGGGAGAACGGCTTGCCGACGACCTTCATCTCCTGGGGCGCCTTCGCGGCGAAGCCCAGCAGGATCGCGTCATCGGTGGTGACGACGTCGACCTGGTACGTCAGCAGGTTGTCGACGCAGATCGAATACGTGTCGTAGGCGACCAGCTTCGCCTTCGGGTAGTCGGCGGCGATGCGCTGATACGGGGTCGAACCGGCCGCCGAACAGACCGTCTTGCCGGCCAGGTCCTGCGGTCCGTGGATGTCGTTCTCGTCCGTACGGACGAGCAGACCCTGGCCCGCCATGTAGTAGGGGCCGGCGAACCCGACGAGCTTCTTGCGCATGTCGTTGATGGTGTAGGTGCCGACGTAGTAGTCGATCTGCCCGTTCTGCAGGGCGGTCTCGCGGTTGGCGGAGGCGATGGTCTTGAACCGGATGGTCTTCGGATCGAAGCCGAGCGATGCCGCCATCATCCGGGCGATCTCGATGTCGAAACCGGAGTAGACGCCCGTGGCCGGATCCTTCTCGCCGAGGTAGGGCTGGTCCTCCTTGGCGCCCACCCGCAGATATCCGCGCTTCTTCGCGCTGGTCCAGGTCCTGGAGTCCGGCAGCCGGAAGGAGGTGTCGACCTTGTAGACCGGCAGCGCCCCGGCCTGCGGCCCCTTCACCGGCGGGCTGCCGTCCTTGCCGCAGCCCGCGGCGAGTACGGCCAGCAGGAGGCCGGCACAGGCAGCCAGTACTTTTCTCGTACGCAACACAGGGCCCCCCGTCAGTGCTTGAGGATCTTGGACAGGAAGTCCTTGGCGCGGTCGCTCTCCGGGGCGGTGAAGAAGTCCTCCGGGGTGCGGTCCTCGATGATGCGGCCGTCGGCCATGAAGACGACACGGTTGGCCGCGGAGCGGGCGAAGCCCATCTCATGGGTGACGACGACCATGGTCATGCCCTCGCGGGCGAGCTGCTGCATCACCTCCAGCACCTCGTTGATCATCTCCGGGTCGAGGGCCGAGGTGGGCTCGTCGAAGAGGAGCGCCTTGGGGTCCATGGCGAGGGCGCGGGCGATGGCCACGCGCTGCTGCTGGCCGCCGGACAGCTGGGCGGGGAACTTGTCGGCCTGGTCGACGAGCCCCACGCGCTCCAGGAGTTCCCGGGACCGCCGGTCCGCCTCGTCCTTCTTCCGCTTGCGGACCTTGAGCTGCGCCAGCGAGACGTTGGCCAGCACGGTCTTGTGCGCGAACAGGTTGAACGACTGGAAGACCATGCCGACTTCGGCCCTCAGCTGCGCCAGGCCCTTGCCCTCCTCCGGGAGGGGTCTGCCGTCCAGGGAGATGTGGCCCGACTCGATCGTCTCAAGGCGGTTGATGGTCCGGCAGAGCGTTGACTTCCCGGAGCCCGAGGGGCCGATGACCACCACCACCTCCCCGCGGCCGACGGTGAGATTGATGTCCTGCAGTACGTGCAACTTTCCGTAGAACTTATTGACGTCACGCAGCTCGATCAACGGATCGACGGCCATACGCTGCCCTACCCAATTATCGCTTTGTCGAGGTCAGCGCAAACTATCCACCCCGGAAAGGGACTTCACACCCGACACGCGTAAATGGGTCATAAGGCGTTTTATCTCGTCGCGTGGTGCGCGGCCGGATGTCACCCCTCGGCCGACTCCGAGTACACCTGCGACAGCTCGGGGCTGCCCGTCATCGCCCAGTCCAGACCGGCCTCGACCACATCGATCTCCCGCCCCGAGGCGAGACGCACCACGGGCTGTCCGCTCGGCCAGATGTGCCAGAGCGCGCCGTCGACGTTGCGTACCAGGACCGTGCCGAGGTAGAGCCCCGCGTCGTTGCCCAGCCAGGGCAGCTCCTCCGGGTCGTCGCGCCAGCGCGGCGGCAGCTGGTCCAGTGCCGCCAACGAGGCCGGGCTGTCGTCGAGTTCGAGCCCCCGCTCCCCCACCCGGACGCGCAGCAGCTCACATTCGGCGAGCAGCTCGGCCACGCCTTCCGGATCGGCCTCGACGGCGGCTGCGAGCCCCGCCTCCCGCGTTCCGTCGTGACGCTTACGCCAGTTGTCCAAGAAAGGGATGTTCATACCACTCAGGTTCCCATCCCGGCCCGGATCCGCACCACAGGGCGCGCGGCCTGTCGTTCGAGTGCTGAACACCACGCGTACGCCCCGCGTTCACCCGGACACGCTCCCGCCCGGGGAACGCACGGGCCGGACGGACGCGGCCACCGCAGAGAACGCAGTGGAGGAGCCGGCCCGCGGGCTGGTAGGTTCCCCCTTCATGAGCAGCCCCGAGTCCGACAGACGCTAGCCGCCGGTCCCCGGTGGCTTCCCGCGTCCGCGCCTGACCGACCGCTCGTCGTCACGGCTGCCGCGCTGCCCCCTTCGGACCCATGCGATGCGGGTCGCGCCCAGCACTGCGTACGGGCAATGCTCTTCCCGGCACCTCACGGTCCTGTTGCCGCTGTGCCGTTCTGCCGCATTGCCGCTCGTCGTCACGAGCGGGTGCGGCCCGCATCCCCGACCGGTTCTGTCCATCAGCCGTCCATGGGGTTCTTCATGCCGTTTTCCGTCTACGCTCTCGGGCTCGCCGTCTTCGCCCAGGGCACTTCCGAGTTCATGCTGTCCGGTCTGCTGTCGGGCATCTCCGATGACCTGCACGTCTCCATTCCCGCTGCGGGGCTGCTGACCTCGGCTTTCGCCGTCGGCATGGTCCTGGGGGCGCCAGCGATGGCCCTCCTGGGCCGCAACTGGCCGCGCCGCCGCGCGCTGTTGTCCTTCCTCTGCGTCTTCGCCGCCGTGCACGTCATCGGTGCGCTCACCTCCAGTTACGGGGTGCTGCTGGCGACACGGGTCGTCGCGGCGGTGGCCAACGCCGGGTTCTGGGCCGTCGCCCTGGTGACCGCGGTCGCCCTCGCCGGACCCGCGGCGCGGGCGCGGGCCACGTCCGTGGTGGTGGGCGGTGTCACCGTCGCCTGTGTGGCGGGGGTGCCCGCCGGAGCGTGGCTGGGCGGTCTGTGGGGGTGGCGTGCGGCGTTCTGGGCCGTGGCCCTTGTCTCGCTGCCGGCGATCGCGGTGATCACGGCGACGATTCCGGCGGGACGGCCCGCGGCCACGCTGCCGAGTGCGTCCGCCGAGCTGCGGACCCTGGCCGGACCCCGGCTGCTGCTGGTCCTGCTGACGAGTGCGCTGGTCCAGGGAGCGACCTTCTGCGCGTTCTCCTACCTCGAACCGGTCGCCCGGCACGTCACGGGGCTCGGCGCCGCATGGGTTCCCGCCCTGCTCGCGCTGTTCGGTGTGGGCTCGTTCGTCGGGGTCGCCGTGTGCGGCCGGATCATCGACTCCCACCCGGTCGCGCCGGCCGCGGCCGGCCTGGTCGCCCTGGCCGTCGGCTGGGCCCTGTTCGCAGCGGGCGCCGGCAGCCCCGTGGCAGTGGTCGCGCTCGTCCTCGTCCAGGGGATGCTCGCGTTCGGCACCGGGACCGCGCTGATCTCCCACGTGTTCCGGCTGGCCGGCGGGGCGCCGACGCTGGCGGGTTCGTTCGCCACCGCGGCGTTCAACGTGGGCGCCGCCCTCGGGCCCTGGCTCGGCGGGATGGCGATCGGCGCGGGGTTCGGGTTCCGGGCGCCGCTGTGGGTGAGCGCACTGCTCATGGTCCTGGCAATCGGGACGGCGTCGGCCGCCCTGGAGGCCGTACGGGCTCAGGCGCCGCAGCCGGACGCCTGAGCGCGGCCCCTGCTCAGAGGTCGAGGTCGACGACCACCGGAGCGTGGTCGGATGCGCCCTTGCCCTTGCGCTCCTCGCGGTCCACGTAGCTGTCCTTGACGGCGGCGGTGAACGGGGCGTTTCCGTAGACGAGGTCGATCCGCATGCCCCTGTTCTTCGGGAAGCGCAGCTCGCGGTAGTCCCAGAAGGTGTACGGGCGGTCGTACTTCAGCGGGCGGGGCATCACGTCGGCGAGGCCCTCCTCGCGCAGGGTGGCGAGGGCGGCCCGCTCGGCGGGGGTGACATGGGTGGCGCCCTCGAAGAGGGCCGGGTCCCAGACGTCCTCGTCGGTCGGGGCCACGTTGAAGTCGCCGAGGACGGCGAACGGCTGCGCCCCCGCGGCGTCCGCCGCCACCGCCTTCTGCAGCGCCTCGAACCAGCGCAGCTTGTACGCGTAGTGCTCGTGCGCGACCTCGCGGCCGTTGGGCACGTAGACCGACCAGAGGCGGACCGGGCCGCAGGTCGCACTGATCGCCCGGGGCTCCTGCACGCCGTCGTAGTCGGGGCCGCCGGGCAGCCCCGTCACGACGTCGGCCAGGCCGACGCGGGAGATCATCGCCACCCCGTTCCACCGCCCCGTGGCGTTGACCGCGGACTCGTAGCCGAGCTCACGGAGCGCGTCGGCCGGGAACTGCTCGGCCGTGCACTTGGTCTCCTGGATGCACAGCACGTCCGTGCCGGTGCTCTCCAGCCAGGCCAGCAGCCTCGGCAGGCGGGCGGTGATCGAATTGACGTTCCAGGTGGCGATGCGCATGTACGTAAACCTAGCGGCTCCCACTGACAGCGGCGGGGGCGGCGCCCGTCACACGCCGGTCGACTGCCCCGGGGTCAGCCGGGCGTGGTCGGCGCCGCCCAGGTTGCCGATGTGGGTGTCGTAGATGGGACGGGCCAGATCGGTGAGCAGCGCGTCGTGGATGTCGATGGCGCGGCGCGGCTTGACCTCGCGGACGTAGTCGATCACCTCGGAGATCTTGCTCCAGGGCGCCATCACCGGGAGCAGCAGCGTGTCGACCGGCTGCTCGGGCACGGTGAGGGCGTCGCCGGGGTGGAAGACGGACCCGTCGACCAGGAAGCCGATGTTCGTCACCCGGGGGAGGTCCGGGTGGATCACCGCGTGGAGTTCGCCGTGCACCTGGACGTCGAACCCGGCCACCGAGAAGGCGTCCCCGTGCCCGACGGTGTGGACACGTCCCGGGAACGCCGCGGCGAGCTTGTCGGCCACGCTGTGCAGCGTCCAGATCTCGGCGGCCGGATCGGCCTCCAGTCCGGCCCGCAGCCGCTCCTCGTTGAAGTGGTCGGGGTGCTCGTGCGTCACCAGGATCGCCTCGGCGCCGATCGCGGCGTCCTGCTCCGAGAACCCGCCCGGGTCGATGACGAGGGTGCGCCCGTCCTTCTCCAGTCGGATGCAGGAGTGGGACTGCTTGGTCAGCGTGAGCGCGAGCGGCTCGGGGTTCTGGGCGTTCATGCATCCATCCTGCTACGCGGGAGGGGTCGTTTCGGCCTGAATCACGGACTGGGCGATCCGGAAGGCGGCGCTCGCGGCCGGAATCCCGCAGTACACGGCGGTCTGCAGCAGTACTTCCCTGATCTCGGCCGGGGTGAGGCCGTTGCGCAGGGCGGCGCTGACGTGGGCGGCCAGGCCCTCCAGGTGTCCGGAGGCGACCAGGGCGGTGAGCGTGACGCTGCTGCGGGTGCGCCGGTCCAGCCCCTCCCGGCCCCAGACCTCGCCCCAGGCGTAGCGGGTGACGAACTCCTGGAAGTCGCCGGTGAAGTCGTCGGCGGCGGCCATGACACCGTCGACATGGGCGTCACCGAGCACCTCACGACGGATCTTCATGCCCGGCCCGTACGGATCGGCGCGCCCGCCGGATTCTGCTTCCGGCTGCGCGGGAGCGGCGGTGAGCTCCGCGACGGGCAGCACGGGGGCGGAGAGCCTGGGCACGAACGAGGGCACGGGGATGGCTGCCAGGGTGTCCTGCCAGGCCGTGGAGAAGTGGGTGAGCAGAAGGTCGGTGACGGCTCCCGGCTGCTCGACCGGCGCCAGGTGCGAGGCGCCCGGGACGAGGGCGAGCCGCGCGTCGGGTATGCCCGCGACCAGGGTCCGGGCATCACCGGGACCGGTGACCTGGTCCTCGGCGCCGACCAGGACGAGCGTGGGGGCACCGATCCTGCCGAGCTCACCGCGGATGTCGAAGGCGGCCAGTGCCTCGCAGGCGGCGATGTAGCAGCCGGGATCGGTGGTGCGGACCATCTGGACGGCCCACTCGACGATGGCCGGCTGCGCGGCGGCGAAGCCCGGCGTGAACCAGCGCTCCGGCGCGGTGCGGGCCATCGGCTCCAGCCCGTTGGTCCGGACGATGACCCCGCGCTGGCGGAACTCGTCGGCGCTGCCGAACCGGGCCGACGAGGCCACCAGAGCCAGCGAGGCGACCCTCTGCGGGTGGCGCAGCGCGAGATCGGCGCCGATCGCGCCGCCGATGGAGCAGCCCGCGTAACCGAATCGCTTCACCCCGAGTCCGTCCAGGGTGGCCACCAGCCGGTCGCCGAGCTCACCGACGGCGGTGGCGGGATGCGCGGGCGCGCCGCCGTGCCCCGGGAGGTCGTAGCGGAAGACTCTCCAGTGCTGGGTGAGCTCGGGTATCTGCCGGTCCCACATGTGCCATGTAGCACCGAGGGATGTGCCCATGACGAGGACCGGGGCGTCTTCTGGCCCGTCAAAGCGGTATTGCAGGGATTCAACGTTCTTCTCACTCACCCACTCACGCTCCCACATCTCACATTCACTCCGAGAGCGGGGGCGGGACACTCGCCAGTTCTCCCCACGTTGCCGCGGCCGGCCGTAGATCCTCCACATCCGGCTTCACGTACCAGCGCTTGGTCGTGCGGACGTCGGTGTGCCCGGCCCAGCGGGCAAGAAGATGGTCCGGCACCCCCTTGTTCGCCAGATACGTGAAACAACTCGCACGGGCGTCGTACAAACGCACCCGGCGCAGCGAATTCTCGGCCATGACCGTGTAGGCCCGCTCACGCAACTGGCGCCCGTTGAGTGCCCTGCCTAGCCCGTCCACGAGCACGTACTCGTTGTCCTCGTACCTCTCCCCCGCATCGAGCTTCTCGGTGACCTGCGCGGCCTTGAAGCCGGCGAGGGCGTCGCCCACCAGGTCAGGAAGGGGAAGCCGGCGCTCCCCGGCAAGGGACTTCGTGTCCTTCTCGACCACGACCTTGTTGCCCATCAGTGTCCGGGTCCGGTGGACGGTCAGAGTGGCCCTGTCCAGGTCGATATCGGCCCAGCGTATTCCGCAGATCTCCGCCGGCCGCAAACCCATCAGGGACAGGAGGAAGGCGGCGTACAGACGGTCGGCCTTGACCGCATCCACGAACGCGCGCACCTCCTGGAGGTTCCAGGGCGGGATCACGGTCTTCGCCCGCCGCTCCGCCTTCCGATGGTTGCGAGGGACCTTCACCTCCCGGGCAACGTTCACCTCGACGAGGCGCCGAGCCACCGCCCGGTCGAGCGCCTCCTTCAACCGCGCCAGTGACATCTCGACCGAGGCCACCCCCAATCCGGTGCCCGCCTTGCCACCTCGCACCCGCCCCTCGCGCAGCGCCCACTTCATCCACGCCTCGACATCGTCCTCGGCAAGGTCCTGGAGCCGGATGCGCCCGAGCATTCCCCGAAGACGCCCCAGAGTCATGGTGTAGCTGTAGACGGTGCTCTCCTCCAGGTCCTCCGCCTTCCTGGCCAGCCACTCATCGAGCCACTCGTCCAGTGACCTGGCATCGAACGGCACGGCCGCTGCCTCGTAGCGGCGGTGCGTGATGTGCGCGTACTCGGCCTTCGCCTCCCTCAGCGTCCCGAAAGTACGGGTCACCTGCCGCCGCTTCCCAGTCGAAGGATGAGCTCCTACGTCGACCACAAACCGGTACCGGACCTTCCCCTTCGCATCAGGGGAAAGCTTCTTGATCGGAACAGACACGACTTTCACACTCCTTGAGAGCCCGGGAACGCTCGCACAGGCTGGGCAGAGCCGGAACCTCAGCAAGGTCCCACCACATGGAGACGCCGCCTCCCCTGAACGTCACGGTGCTAGCCGGGCCGAACGCGAGCAACTCCCATGGTCGTCACGACCGCCGGTTTGGCTAACCGGCATTCTTGGTCTATGTTCCGCACCGCCGCGTGCTGCAGAAGGCTGTGGCAGGGCAGGCCAGAGCTGGGTTCTGCGTCGACCGGGCCGAACCGGGTCGCCTAAGAGCGCCCGGCAGTAGGCGTCACTTCAGTCGCTTGGTGTTGGGACGGTCGTCCCAGCGGTAGCGTGGGGTGGCACGGCGGATGAGCATACGCAGCGTGACGATCGCTGCGGCGAGGTAGAGATAGAAGTCCACGACTCGGCTGCGCCTGTCGGTGCAGCGCCGTAGCTTGCCGAAGCCGTTCATCCACGCGTGACTGCGCTCGACCACCCATCTCTTGCTGGCTTGGATCGGGGCCGGGACGCCCTTGCGGGCGATCTCGGCGGTGAATTCGAGTCCGGCGAGCGCGGAACGGGTCTTGCTGCTGTCGTAACCGCGGTCCAGGTTCACGTTGACCTGGTCGGGAAGGTCGCCGACCTGTTCCTTGGCGGCTTGAAGGGTGGGCACGAGAAGCGGGGAGTCGTGGCGGTTGGCCCCGGCCGCCACGACGCCGAGTGGAACGCCGGTGGCCTCGGTGGCCACGGAGCGTTTCAGGCCCTGCTTGCCCCGGTCCACGGGTGAGCGCGCGGCGGCCTCCCCGCCGCAGGGGGCCTTGGTGATGCAGCCGTCCACGGACAGTTCATCGAGCTCCAGGCCGATCATCCGGTCGTACGCCTGCAGGGCGAGCGCATGCACCTGCTTGGCTATCCCCAACTCGGCCCAGTGCGTGAGGCGGCGTCGAATCGTGCGGTCCGAGCAGCCGGGGCTGGCGATGCGCTCGTAGCCGGAGCCGTGTACCAGCGCGGCGATGACGTGTTCGAAGACGGTCCGGTCGGAGGTGCGCGGGTTGTGGCAGCCGAGCGGGTGGGTGTCGATGTGCTCGGGCAGCAGCGCCGCGAACTGGTCCCACAGGGGTTCGAGCAGGCATGTTGGCAAGACAGGCACGAGCCCTCCGGTAATCACTGAGCGTAGAGAACTCCATGATCACCCGGGCTCGTCGTTGCTCTGCTCCGAGTGCCCGATGGCGGCGTGCCGCCTGCCGGGCGCTCTCAAGGGCGGGGGCCGTGTACGGCCGCGTCAGTGCGAGGCTGTACACCGGTGATCACGACGTTGAGCAGATGGCCGGCCTGCCGCTCCCGCTCCCGTGCGTGCTCGGTGGCGACCGCGATGCCGTTGGCCAGGTTGAGGAGATCCGGCACCGTGATGTCGTTCCGGGCCGCACCCGACTGCTGCGCCTGGCGCAGAAGCTCTCTACCTGCGGCGCGCACCTCGTCGTGCCGTGCCTCCACGTGATGTCCGGGCTCGGCAAGTTCCTCGGACAGCAGCATGGCAAGGCCACGGAAGGTGTTGTTGTGTTCCACGACCGCCCGGAGCCACTCCTCAAGGGCCTGCCCGGGTTCGAACTCGGCCGAGAGCCGGCGCGCTCGTGAGCACAGGGCCTGGACCCGCTCGTCCATCACCGCAACGGCAAGTGCGCGTCGCCCCTGGAAGTGGCGGTGCAGCGTCGCCGAGCCCACCCCGGCGTGCCGGGCAATCCGCTCCAGGGATACCAGCACGCCTTCCTCGGCAAACAGTTGACCGGCGGAGGCCACGATCCGCTCGCGGCTGATCCGGGCATCGGCACGCACGGGTCGGCCGTCGCCCGCACGTTCCTCGTTCGATGACTGCATACTTTCCCGTCTTCTCATTAAGTGGGGTATGACCCCACTTAATATGGCAGAGTGAAGGCGCCAGGCTCCTGCCGATCGAAAGGTTCGATGCCCGATGCCCGATGCGCTGGATGATCGCGACAGGCTTCTCGGCGGCTTCGTGGAACGCCCGACCCTGAAGCGGTATACGGCCGCGTTCGCCGAACACTTCGACATCCACCGGGACTCGGGGGTCGTCGAGATCCGCATGCACACCAAGGGCGGGTCGGCGGTCTTCTCGCGTGCGCTGCTGAACGCTTGGGGGAGAGTACTCGCGGAAGCCGGCGGGGACCCGGACAACGAGGTCCTGATCATTACCGGGACGGGCCGACAGTGGATTGGCCGGGGTCGATCCGCGGTCATTTGCGCAACCGTTGTCACAGTGGTCCAGCGACCTGCTGTACGAGCAGTATGCCGACGGAGCGCGACTCCTTGAGGGGCTGATCCTCGACGTCGACGTCCCGACCATCGGGGTGCTGAACGGACCCGGTCCACGCCAGGAACTGGCCTTGATGTGCGACATCACCCTGTGCGCCGACGACGTGGTGATCGCCGACGGGAATTTCGCCGCCGGTTCGGTGCCCGGCGACGGCATGTACCTCGCCCTGGAGGAGCTTCTCGGAACCAAACGAGCCGCCCACCTCGCCTACACGGGCGGGGGGATCGATTCCGCGACCGCACTGCAATGGGGGCTGGTCAACGAGGTACTGCCGAGGGATCAACTGATGAACCGAGCCCGCCGAGTCGCAGAAACGATCATGGCTGCGCCCCGCACCTCCCGTCGACTGACCCATGCGGTGATCAGCCGCCCATGGCGACGCCGGATCACCGAGGAACTGCGTAGCGGATACGCACGGCAGCTCCTCGCGAGCAGTGGCAACTAGCGTTGCCGCGCCCCCCGGCACGAGCAGAGACCCCGCCCCTACGAGGAGCTACGGCACCGACCATGAAGATCGACTCAGTGATCGCACGACAGCGTGTTGACGACCTGGACGCGGCCATCACCTTCTACGAGAGGGTGACCGGCCAGACAGCCGCCCGCTTCGCCTTCGCCGGGGTGAGTCTGGCGAGCATCGGCCCCTTTCTCCTGTTCAGCGGGCCCGACGAAGCGGCGCAACGGGTCGCCGGAGTCGGGGCCACTCTCGTGGTCGCTGACCTGGACATGGCGGTCGAGGAAGCGGTGGCGGCCGGGGCCACCGTGGTGAGGCCAGCGAATCCCACCCCAATGGCCATCGTGCGGTGCTTCGTCACCCCCACGGGGGTGTGTACGAATACGTCGGCTCCTGAGCGGCCGCCGCGTCTGGGACCAGTTCGCGGCGATGCTGCCCGAGCACATCGACACCCACCCGCTCGGCTGCCACAACCCGCGCACGTCCGATCAGACCGTCTTCGAACATGTCATCGCCGCGCTGGTACACGGCTCGGGCAAGCAACTGACGTGACGCCAACTGCCGGGCGCTCTAAGCTTGACTCTGTCGGGGATCTTGGAGTTGTCGAGGTCAGGTGCCCAGGGTTCGCCAGGATTTCGGTCGGGGTAGCTCGCGCTGGTCGAGGTAGT